>CAIKRV010000059.1 GCA_903829945.1 uncultured bacterium
TGGAATTCAGGAATGTTTATATGGCAAGGGAAAAGTATCGTACGTGAATATGAAAAACACCTACCTGAATTAGATGCTATTTTCAAAAAAGGACGTAAACATTATTTTACTCCGACTGAAAAGGAATACATCCATAAATCTTATGAAATGTGCACCCAGATATCCATAGATTATGGAATTATGGAAAAAGCTATGGATGTATATGTATTGCCTGCCACTTTTAATTGGTCAGATATCGGTACTTGGAACGCCTTATACTCTTATGCCAATAAGGACAATCATAGAAATGTAGTACAAGGGGACATGGTATTTATTCGAAATTCACATGATTGCATCGTTAATGTTCCGGGCAAGAAATTAGTCGCACTGAACAGTGTAAATAATTTAATTGTAGTGGAAGCTGATGGAATTTTATTAATTGCAGATAAAGATAAGGAGCAAGAAATACGCATGGTGGTTAACGATATTAAACAAAAATTTGGAGAAAAATTTGTTTAACAAAAGATCAAATAATTACTAAAGTAAAATAAAGACTTAAGATTGAAATTTATTTAATTTATATATTTATAGCATCTAAATATTTTTCACTTAAAGGTTTATTGATGTATTTATAGACATATGGATTGGTTGAGGCACGGTCAATATCTACCGGGCTAATAGAAGAACTTAAAACTATAATTTTACAATCTTCCTTAATATTTCCATACTCCTTAAAAATAATATCAAATTCTTCCAAAAACCCAAAGCCATCCATTACAGGCATATTTAAATCCAGGAAAATAATTTCCGGTAAAGTCTCTTTATTAGCAAGTACTTGTTTTAAATATTCAAGTGCTGCAGGACCTGAATTTTTAACAATGACCCGCTCTGCAAAATTGCAAGAGGTGATCATACGTTCATTGATAAAATTATCAATTTCATTTTCATCGATCAACAGTGCCTGCTGATATTTCGATGAGTTATTATCTGACTTCTTCATTATTCGCCCGTAATCTTTAAAAACAGTTATTATTCAAATATATTTGGTATATCAATTACAAATTTCGCGCCGATTTCAGGTTCACTTTCCATATGGATAGTACCCCCTAATTTTTCAACACCATTTTTTACAATATATAAACCTAATCCGGTTCCTTTAGATTCGATATGTCCACGATAAAACATATCAAAAATCTTTTCATGAATATGATAAGGAATTCCTACGCCGTTATCATCTACAATTATTCGTATTCCATTATGAAAACTACATATAATCAGGTCCATAATATTAATATCCTTAGCAGGATCTCTATATTTAATAGAATTATCAATGGTATTATGAATAATCGCAGAAATAATTTTTTTATCTGAAACAAATGTAAGTCCGGGTTCTACGCGTACGGTGTATTTCATTTTACGTAGTTCCTCTTGAGGGGAAATAGATTGTAGAATACTGGTTACTAATAATTCCAAATCTATATTTTCGGTATAAATTGCATTTTCTTTAATTCGAACAATTTCGAGTAAATCGGTTAGAATCGAATCCAACCTAAGTACACTTTTGGATATTAAATCAATATAATTCAATCCATCCGGATCTGCAATTTCTGTGCGTGCTAAGTTCGCTAAACCTTTAATTGACGCCACCGGCCCTCTTAAATCATGAGAAAGTTTATAAATAAAAGTATTGAGTTCTTGATTAATGGCCTTCAGGCGCTTCTCGGTCTTTTTTACTTCCGTAATCACCGAATAGGTACCCATGCTTCCAATTACATTTCCTTCTTCATCCTGGATGGGAATTCCATTCACCATGGTCCAAACCAATTCCCCATTTTTACGAAGCATTTGCAATTCGTATTGGTCCCCAATGCCCTCCCTACGCAATAGTGCCTTAGATTCCATCATAATGCGGTCTTTCCCTGCAATAAGAAAGTCCGAATATATTTTCCCCACTAAGTCTTCATAGGTATAACCGGTGATCTCACAAAAGCTATTATTAACATAAAGTATTCTATCCATATTATCAGAATAGAGCACACCCTCATGCATAGCTTCAATGAGCCTTTTAAAATTTTCGTCACCAATATCAGTAGTTCGTTGCCCTGTAGATAAATTAGGGGTAATAGGCAACATAAATCTCATTCCGTCTTCTTGTTTGAACTGTTCCATTGTTTTATACAATATGAGGGAAATCGAATGCAATACCATTCGGGCCTACATTGTGGGGGTTGGTGTATTCAAAAATTAGAACCTTATTACTTCAAGGGCCTTTTCCGAAAGGGGTTTATTTAAAAATTTATTTACCAACCTACTACTATTTGCTCTATTCAAATCTTTAAAACTTTCAGAGCTGGATAACATGATTATTTTACACGTTTCCTTAATAATATCCGGTAATTTTTCATATTCTTCCAAAAAACCAAATCCATCCATTACAGGCATCATAATATCTAAAAATATTATTTCAGGGAGGCTTTCAGGCTTTTTTGATTCAGACTTTAAATATTCTAGTGCTGCAGAGGCTGACAATTTTTCAACTGTCTCCTTCGCAAAATGGGTCTTGGAAATTAATTTTGAATTGATAAAATTATCAATCTCACTATCATCTACCAATAACACTTTATTGTATCGGAAATCTTCCATTCTTTCTTTAATCCTCTTTACGAGGTAAATATAAAACTATTTATCACTAATTCCAAAAAATCGACTATAATAATTTGTGTTTAACATATTTATAAAACACAATAATATGACTATCAATATTTTAACAAAAAAGGAATAATGACCTGAGTTATAATTCCGATCATCATCCCTTACCGTTTATATCCAATAGAAGTTAATTTTACTTGCCATTGAAAATTTGAACTTTAAAAATTGTTATGGACAAATAAACTAATATTTTATAAACTTATGCTGCTTTGGCATCTTGACGTTGAAGCTTTACTAATTCTTCTTCCAGTTCCTTAACAACTCTATCTGTTAAGCGTTCTGCTTTCAAAATCATTTCTTCCACCAAAGTTGCATCAATTATTTCACTTGAATTCTTTTCAATACTTTGAAATACGCCGCTTAATTCCTGTACGCCTATAAATCCGGGAGAAGGTTTCAAACGATGAGCAATAGATTTAATTTTCATCCAATCCTTTTCAGGATAAGCTAATTTCATTTCTTGTATAGCGCCCGGAACTTGTGATATAAACATATGCAACATTTCTGACACAAATTCTGAACTTCCTTCAGATAATTTATATAAATAATCCAGGTTACAAAGTCGGGTACCTGCCATGCCATTTTCATTTACTAGTTTCATATTTTCACTATCATTAATTTTTTTGCGCACTAATGTGGCCATTTTTGCATAAAGCGCTTGGGTATTGAATGGTTTAGAAATATAATCATTCATTCCGGCCTCAAAACATCTTTTGGATTCTCCATTTAATGCTGAAGCAGTTAAAGCTAAAATTGGAATATCTCTGGTTGGATATTCCATACGATGACGTATATATTCAGTAGCTTGATAACCGTCCATTTCCGGCATTTGAATATCCATTAAAATAATATCATAGGAACCGGCATGCAATTTTTCAATGGCAATTCTGCCATTTTCTGCTGAAGTTAATTTGCAACCCGCTAAATCCAAAACCTTTTTAGCAACCAATTGATTGATCGGATTGTCTTCAACTAAAAGCACTCTTAAACCTTTGAGCATTTCAATTGAATTTTCTTGCAAAATATGCTCATCAGAAGCAATGGTTCTGGATGATTTCTTTAAGAAATTCAAATTAAATCCGAAAACACTACCTTCATTAAGTTTGCTGTCTACCCAAATTTGTCCGCCTTGTAATTCAACTAATTTTTTAGTAATCGTTAAACCTAAGCCTGTACCTCCAAATTTACGAGTGGTATTATTGCTGGCTTGAGTAAAGCTTTCAAAAATGCTATTTTTCTTATCGTCAGGAATTCCAATTCCGGTATCTCTTACCAGGAATTCCAATTCCAATTCGTCATTTTCATCACGCAATATATTTACTTTTAAAGCAACTGATCCTTGTTCTGTAAACTTAATTGCATTCCCAATTAAATTCATCAAAATTTGATTTAATCTAACGGAATCCCCAACTATAAATTCAGGTAAACTATTATCAACTATGCTTTCCAATAACAATCCTTTTTGGATGGCTTTTGGTTTTAAAATATCCAAAATAAATTTAATGGTCTCTTTCAAATTAAAGCTGGCCTTTTCAAAAGTCATCTTGCCGGCTTCCAATTTAGAAAAGTCAAGAATATCATTAATGATCACCAATAAGTTATCACCTGATGCCTTAATGGCACCCACATATTCTTTTTGTTCCTGATTTAATTCTGAATTAAGTAATAAAGATGAAAGACCAATAATTCCATTCATAGGAGTCCTTATTTCATGACTCATATTGGCCAAAAATTGTTCTTTAACTTTCATGCTTTCTTCCGCCAAAATCTTGTTTTTGCGGAGTTCACTTTCTACCGTTTTCCATTTGGTTACATCCTGAACCGTACCAATAATGTTTCGAACTTTCCCATCCGGAAAATAAACAACATGGCCTTGACTGAATGCAAATAGGTATTCTCCGTTTTCCTTTTTAATTCTAAAATCGAAATTAAATCGACCGGAAGGTTTAGCTTCCCTAATGGCCGCATGTATTTTCCTACGATCCTCCGGATGAATTGCAGCCAGTGCTTTGCGATAGGAAGGTTGGAATAATTCCTTATCTACTGAAAATATTCTATAAACTTCATCTGACCAATAAATATCAAAAGTACTACAACTAAATTCCCAATTACCAATATGAGCAATACGCTGTGCTTCGGTAAGCCTTGTCTGACTTAACATCAAAGCTTCTTGGTCACTTCTGCGTTGTTTTTCATATTCATGAATTCTTATAATATTACGTATAGTTTGAGAAAGCCCATCTGGCGTAAGCTGCTTTTTAGTAATATAATCCATGGCACCTGCCTTCATCATTTCTACCGCGAGGTTCTGATCGCCTTGAGAAGTTACAACTACGATTGGAGTAAAACTATCCTTTTCGCGTATTTGTTTTAATAAACTCAACCCATCAGTTCCCGGCAATAAATAATCAAGAAAGATGCAATCAAATTCTTGCCTACTCAAAAAATCTAATGCTGATTTATCGTCTTCTGCAGTAGAAACCTCGGCGTTAATATTGGCAGCACGTAAGGACCTTCTAAAGCTTATACGGTCAAATTCATCATCTTCAATTTGTAAAATTCTAAAAACAGTTTCCATTGTTTTGTGGTGTAATTATTAAAAGTAAGTGAGTGTAAAATGTGCTCTAATAATTCTATGGCATTTCGCACAGCTGCCAATAACTATTTAAAGTTGCAACTGCGCTAACAAAATTTTCAAAAAATATGGGTTTAATAATATAACCGGCTACATTCAAGTTAAATGCATTTATCTTATCGCTATCCTCGTTAGAAGTAGTCATTATAAATACACTTATAGATTTAAGTGCCGGATCCTTTCGGATATTCTGTAATGTTTCAATCCCTCCCATCTTAGGCATATTTATATCCATTAATATAATCCTTGGTAATGGTGTGATTTTATTGCCCTGAAGCATTTCCAAAGCCTCTACACCATTTCTGGCTATATATAGAGGATTGGTAATTTTATTTTTCTTAAATGCCCGCTGGACATTCATAATATCTACTTCGTCGTCTTCAACTAGCAGAATGTTAATTAATTTATCGCTCATATTCATAATTATTTTCTTAAATCAAAATTATTACTTGTCTATGATAATGTTTAATTTGATTAAGCCACTTTACTACAAATGTAAGTTTATGATCATTTTTGTAATATTTTTATGCCGCAATAGATAATTTACCACGCTCGTTATTTTGTCTTTTTGGCCAAGTAAATATAAAAGCAGTACCTTGACCAAGAGCAGATTCAACTCTAATTTCCCCACCAGCTTCCTGAATGATTTTCTTAACAATGGTTAGGCCAACGCCCGTACTTTCAATGGTGTCCCTGGAATGTAAGGTTTGGAAGATTTTAAAGATTATTTCATGATATTGCGGATCAATACCGGGTCCGTCATCCTTAACTTCAAATTCTATAAATTCATTTTTGTCCCTAGCTAAAATATTAATCTTTCCATGTTCCTTATCATGGTACTTAATGGCATTACTAATTAAGTTGGAAAATACTTGCTGCAGCTTTAATCGCTCACCATCAATATTTTGAATATTTAAATCTAAATTAAATTCAAATTTATCATCCGGAGATAGCATTTCTTTGACCTCTTCAACCAATTGAGCCACATTTATAGTTTCGCATTTAGCTTTTTGCCTGCCCACCCTTGAATAATCTAAAACTCCGTTAATCAACGATTCCATTCTTGAAACCCTGGAGCGCAACATGCTTAAGTTTTTTATAGTTTCCTCATCCGCTACTGATGAAATATCCTCTTGTATCCAAGTTGATAAACTTTGTATAGCTCGCAATGGCGCTTTTAAATCATGTGATATAATATATGCAAATTGATCTAATTCCTGATTTATTCCTTTTATCTTTTCCTCTACTTCCTTTCTTACTGTAATATCTGTAAAAGTTGCTATGCTTCCGGTATAGTTACCACTTTCATCGAAGGTTGGACTTCCGCTCACGATTACATAAGCTACGGCACCGGACTTCTTATATATTTTCAACTCATATTGATCAGCTACACCTTCAGAACGTAATTTTATTTTACTTTCTAATACCTTTTTACCCTCCTCGTCCAACAAAATACTCAAGCTACCTTTACCCAGAATCTCATCAACACTATATTCCGTCATACGATAAAAATTATCGTTCGCAAATAATATCTCATCAAATTGATTGGTTTGGACTATACCATCAATCATGGTCTCAATTAATCTCTTATACTTGTCTTCAGTTTGCTTTACTTTTATTTCACTTGCTTTTTCTTTAGTGATATCCCTACAGAAATAAGATACCCCGGTTATAGTTCCATCCGGGAGCTTAATTGGATTCACAAAGCCTTCTAATAAATTAGTAGTATTATGTCTAACTGAATTAATATCGAACTTAACAAATTCACCCTGTAGTGCTTTGTCAAAATATTTTTTTCGTTCAATTTTCTGCGTTGGATTACAATCTTTGAAAATATCATCTCCAATATTTATTTCCTTTTGGAAAGTATCCCAATACATTTTTTTATAATTCTCATTGATTACGGTAACCTTACCCTCCACATCCACGGCCCATATAGCATCTTCCGTATTTTCAATAATTGCATTTACATTAGCAAATTGTTTGAGCAATTCATTTTCTTTTTCATATTGCTCAGTAATATCATGGCCGCTTACTAATATGGCCTTCCTTTCATTAAAAGAAAATAGTTCCTCCTTTACTTTACATTTTAAAATTCTTCCCGATTTAGTTTTTTGATCAATTATTCGATTGCATTCTTTTCTTTCATGGCAAGTATCAAAAAATTCAGATATGGATAAATTCTTTGGATTATATAAAATATCATTAAAGTACAAATGATCAAATTCTTCCTTAGTAAAGGCGAACGTTTGAACCATGGCGTCATTAACGAGTAAAAACTTGCCGGTTTCCGCATCGAGAATAAAAATAAAATCAGAGGAGTGATTTAGGATAAACTCTGAATCGATATACTCAGAATCACTTCTGTTTTTTAATAGATAGATAATTAATCCGAAGGTAATGGTTATTACAAAAATAACCAGGAAGGTAAAAAGGATAGGATGTAACGTCATTTCAAATAGTATTATTGACCTTAAAATTGTTACCGATTGAATAAACGTTCTTAATAGTTTCAAAACTATAATGAAACCATTTGATAATATTTACTGATTAACTAAAAATTGCCACATGTAAGAATATCAGGAATTGTGTTAAAAATAAAAGCTTTATAATTAAAGCTACATAAAAAAAGCGCCCCTCCTTTCGGAGGGTACGCCAAAAATAATATATGAATATGAAATTTTTTACCCTTATAGGGTTTTAATTCTTATGCTGCTACTGCTGAGGATGCAAATACTATATCATCCACGAGTATTAAATTTTTATCTGCAATAATTGCTGCACGCTCTACCGTGGCTTTTAATTCTCTTACATTGCCAGGCCAATTATGTTTCATAAAGGCCTCAAGAGCTTCCCTGGTAAAAGATTTTGCCGGCATTTGATTTGCTTCACAAAAATTCTTTAAGAAATATTTTGTAAGGATAATAATATCATTGCCTCGATCCCTTAATGGGGGTAATTGAATTGGAAATCCGCTTAAACGATAGTATAAATCTTCACGGAATTTGCCATCCTTTACCATTTGTGGTAAATTTTTATTGGTAGCCGCAACCACCCTTACATCTAATTTTATTTCTTTATTTCCACCAACTCTTGTAATGGCGCCTTCCTGAAGTACACGTAATAACTTGCTTTGCATGGATAAATCCATTTCTCCGATTTCATCCAAGAAAATTGTTCCACGATTTGCTTCTTCAAATTTCCCTAAACGACGGTTATCTGCCCCGGTAAAAGCTCCCTTTTCATGACCAAAAAGTTCGCTTTCTATTAAATCATCCGCTATAGCGGCCATATTAACTGCTACATAAGGCTCACGCATACGAGGTGAATTGTAATGAATAAGCTTTCCAATCATTTCTTTGCCTGTTCCGCTCTCTCCGGTTACCATTACCATCATATTACTCTTCTCTACCTTTTGCATCATTCTTATTACATTAAGAATCGCTGCACTTTCTCCTATCATTTGATCATAGCGACTACGATCTATGATTCTATTTTTTAATTCTTCAACTTCTTTTCGCAAGCTTACATTGGCACTCAAATTCTGAATAGAATTGGTAAGCTCCACAATACAATTGTCTTTCTTTATAATATAGTCCTTAGCACCGCTCTTGTAGGTTTGAACTACTACTTCTACATCCTCTTGACCGGATAATATTATGCAGGAAATTTCCGAATTATAACTACTTACTTTTTCTAAAATTTCCAATCCCTTCATATCCGGTAAATTATAATCAATTGAAACAATATCCGGATTTAAATGTAAGTGGTCAAGAAATGATTTTCCTGTGGTAAAAATGGTTACATCATAATTCAAATTTTTCTCCAGTGAAAACTTCACCGCTTTTCCGAATATGGCATCATCTTCAATAATAAATATTTTAATTAATTTATTCTCGGGATGCAATGGAGTGATGGTACTTTCACTAGTTTCTTCTCCCATCGATATGGGAATTGTTTTAGGTCCTTCCTTCTTAAAAATTGAGGAGAAATTCATATTATTACTTTTAATTTATTGGTATCTTAGTTTGTAAATTCTAGTCTAAATCTGCGCTTTTAAGTTTTAAAATTACATGGTTAAGGTTACATTGCCTGTTTTATTAATTTCTTCACCATCATAACCTTTTGCAGTTATTTGATAAATGTAAACTGAATTTGCAACTACCCTGCCGTGAAAATTTCCATCCCAGGTTTCATGAACATCATAGGAATGGTACACAATTTCACCCCATTTATTTAATATGGTAATTTCAAATTCTTTAATATTTTGTCCTGAAACCCCAAATCTATCATTTAATCCATCATTGTTTGGAGTAAAAACATTGGGTACATATAATGTAATTGGAGGTGCTACTTTAGCTACGTTAGAACGACTATTTATTTTATTATCACCTGCTTTATATGCTGTTACTCTATATTGACGAGGGCCGTCGTAAACCACTTGAGCCTTTGCTTTACTAGAAAAAACAATCATCATCACTACCAAAGCGATAAAGATAAAAATGTTCACCATAAAGAGTGCTATATATTTGTTGATTGTCTTTTTCATAACGACTTACTTTAATTGTTAATTCAAAACTACAAGCAGGGTCCCCAGGAATTTAGATAAAGACCCCCCTTGCTATACGAATGAAAGAAATTTCTAATTCTTAAGCACTTTTATAATTAAGTACCTATACCTAGGAATGCACTTGTTACCTATTTATCAGCTAATTACAAACAAACTATCCACTAACAAGAACTATTATTGACTTGTTAGAAATCTGATATTATGTGATGTTTTATAGCATTTCCATATAAAATGAAGCTTATCATCCTTGATTTTGTAGGAAAAGGAAAGCGAAATAATAAAATTTCAAAGCTTTTTAAATCTTAAAACTAAAATTCTAAGCACTATAAAGTCTTAAATACTGATAAGACTTCTTAATTTTGTCGCCTAATGTTACTTATATATGCTATTTGAAAATTCCATAGAGTTTGCTAATGAATTAGATCAATTGGATGCCTTACGATCCTATCGTGATTTATTTCATATTCCTAAAAAGGACGGAAAAGAATTGGCATATTTCTGTGGAAATAGTTTAGGACTTCAACCAAAGAGCACGCGAGCATATATTGAAACGGAATTAAAAAGTTGGGAAGAACATGCCGTTGAAGGGCATTTTGAAGGTAAGCATCCTTGGATGTATTACCATAAAATGTTTGCTGAACCGCTTGCTAAAATTGTAGGCGCACTACCACATGAAGTTGTAGTAATGAACAATCTTAGTGTTAATTTACACTTAATGATGGTTAGTTTTTATAAACCTACACCAACTAGATTTAAAATTATTATTGAAGGTGGTGCTTTCCCTTCTGATCAATATGCAGTAGAAAGTCAAGTTAAATTCCATGGATTTAATCCTGATGAGGCTATTATTGAATTAATCCCACGAGCCGGAGAATACTGTTTACAAACAGACGATATTTTACAATGCATCAGGGATAATAAAGAAAGTTTGGCCTTGGTTATGCTTGGAGGTGTAAATTATTATACCGGCCAAGTATTTAATATGAAAGAAATAAGTGAGGCAGCACATGATGCAGGAGCCTTGGTCGGTTTTGATTTAGCACATGCTGCCGGTAATGTTGACTTAGCGCTTCATGATTGGAATACTGATTTTGCCGTATGGTGTTCTTATAAATACCTAAATTCCGGCCCCGGCGGAAGCTCCGGTGTCTTTGTACATGAAAGATGGGCCAATGATTCAACTTTGCCTCGATTTGCCGGCTGGTGGGGTTATGAGGAAGCAACGCGATTTAAAATGCAGAAAGGCTTCAAACCGATGTATGGTGCGGCCGGTTGGCAATTAAGCAATGCTCAAATTTTACCTATGGCAGCTCATAAAGCCTCCTTAGATATTTTTGAAAAAGTGGGCATGGAAGCGCTTGTTGCAAAAACTAAAATGCTAAGTTCTTACCTGATATTTTTATTGGAGGATAATTTTAAAAAGACCGATCAAACCGAACTGATTATTATAACTCCATTGGATAGTCATCAGAGAGGTGCTCAAATATCTCTATTAACCGGAGAAAATGGCAAGAACCTCTATAATAAGCTTAATAGCCAAGGCATTATCACCGACTGGAGGGAACCAAATGTGATTAGGGTAGCACCGGTCCCTTTGTACAATACTTTTACTGATGTATATAGGTTTGCAAATACTATTTGCTCCGAATTGTAAAGCAAACTTTGATAAAGATTAAACGTTACGGCAATTTAACGATAAATTAAAGGAGTTAGTCGAAACGCAAATAAATGTATATACATTACTACATACATTTGAATTATTAATTGAAAATAAAGCAGAAAGCCTTTGGCTGAAGCTCAAAATAGTGTGTGAGTGGGTTTTTACGGGCGTATCCTTAGGGGTCGCCCGTTTTGTTTTTATATTATTGTTAATCAATTAATTAATGTCACCATTCCAGTTTTTTGATAGTGACATATTGATTGCATACAACTGATACTCCCATCATTTTAATTACTTTTGCCAATAGAAGCACAAATATTTTGAAATCTTTAATTCCCATTTGGTTAAAACGTGTAGCATGGTATCTTTTTAAAAGCCCGCAGCGTAGCATTGGATTAGCGTCAAGTTGGATGATTGAAATCATTGGCTTTTGCACAATTCAATTTTACACTTATATATATAAGAACAAGAAATTAAAGCCCGTCAGTATTTGTACCGGACTAAAAAACAGAAGTGATCATTATCTAACTATTACTTTGGCCTCCATTTTAAAAATGCGCCACCAGGAATTAATTGAATTATCCGTTTATGATTGTGGCAGTAATGATGTTTCGGATTTAGTTTCCGAAATCAGAAAACATTGGCAAGGCTCCTTGATTTACCATTCAGAAGAACTTAGCTTTGAGCGAAGCAAAATTTTCAATCGTGCCATTGCACAATGTACTAATGAATTATTTTTTGTTTCTGATGCAGACATGGAACTTCCTGAAAACTTAGTAGCCTTATGCAATACTTATGTGCATCCTAAAATAGTTTGGTTCCCAATATGTTTTCATTTATTTCAGAATAAAAAAAATATTATGAGTCCCGAAAATGGGTCTTGGCGTTATTCCGGAATGGGCATTTTTGCCTCATTAAAAAATTCATTTTATGCAGTTGGTGCATATGATGAAAAATTTAAAACATGGGGAGAGGAGGATATAGATTTGTGGACGAGATATTATAAAAACGGAATTTATCCTTATCGAAATAAATGTAAAGGCTTATTTCACCATTATCATGAAACAGCTGAAGGAGCCAAGGAGTTTATACCAAATAAAAATTTTGATTAATTAAACGATTTTCCCTTTCCATAAGCCGCTCTTAAGGCGCCAATAGCTTCCGAGCCCCATCAGAACCATGTACACTAATTCTGCGGTCCAAATAAAAGAAATACCCATATGCCAAACTTTGGCCATACTTACAAAGTAACTTACATAAATTAATATCGTTACCAATTCTATGTATAAGGCAAATTTGGTATCTCCGGAACCGGAAACACCATTTAAAAAAACAAACGCAGCAGGGAACATCAATAAAGCTACAGCCACAATTCTTAAAGGAGCTGTTCCTTCCATAATAATATCCGAACGATTGGTAAATATTCCTATGATGGGTTCAGGAAAACAAAAGCATATCACTACAGGAATGGCCACAATTAAAGTGGCTAACCAAGCAATTTTTCTTAGAAGATTAATCACCTCCTCAGTTCTGTTCTGACCAATAATATTTGCAGTTAAGCTATTACTTGCTGCAGCAAATCCCCAGAGCGGAATCATAAACAACATGTAAATATTTTTAATAATAGTAGATACCGCTAAAGTTCTCTCACCAATTTTTTCAATCACAATAAAAAATAATAACCATGAAGAAAAGGAAACCCAACTTTGAATCATTAGTGGAGTACCGGTTTTCAAAATATTCCAAATATATTTTATTTGAAATTTTGAAAATCGAAGTGCTTTATATTTTTTGACCACAGGAATAAACATTGTAATTAAAAAATATCCTCCAAATGCAATACCTTCTGCCAATATGGAAGAATATGCGGCACCAATTATTCCATATTTCTTAAATGGTCCATGACCAAAAATTAATAAATAATCAAAAAGAACATTGATGCCCGCAGATAAAAAAGTAATAATGGTAATCACTCTGGTATGAGTAATGCCAATATAAAATGAGCGAAGGCATACCATTAAACAAATAAATACAATTCCATACATCCTTATAGATAAGTAGGAAGCACAGGCTTCATATATTTGAGTGGAACTTATAAAATATCGCAATAAAGAAGAAGCAAATAAGTGCATTAAACCTAACATTAGTAAGGCTAAAAATGTAAATAAAATCATTCCGTGCGTTAGGATGGTGCCGGCTTCTTCAAAGTGCTCTTCTCCGTTTCTTCTTCCAATAATTGTTTGAATACCTCCGGCCAAACCCAAGGCTAAAATTGCGAAATTAAAGTAAAACAAACCACCTAAACCTACTGCACCTACACTTACCTGGCCCAATTGACCTACGAAGGCAGTATTTATTGCCGTATTAATATTTTCTGCAATTGCTCCAATCATAATCGGATAAGCAATTTGCCATATATCTTTATAAGTTATAGTTGTTTTCATGAAATAATAAAGACGCAAATCTTGCGTCTTTAAAGTTAAAATTACAAGTAAGAAGGATTATGATTAGATTAAAAAATATATCCTACACCAAGCTTAAATTGTCCGGTAAAATATTTATTTGAATATTTATTAGTTACATCTATTTCATTTCCATTGCTATCAAAACCGGGAAAAATATGGGTTCCAATTTCCATGGCAATTCCAAACCCTAACATATTGCTCATGAAAAGATGCTTATTTAAATGTAAATGATACCCAATGCCCGTAATTAAATTATAATTATTTGTTTTATAAGATTCAGGATAATTAGAATAGTATGGGTATGGATAGTTGAAATCAAAATTATATGGACCGGAATAACTATAATTATAATATTCTATATCATAATATAAATACACATCAAATTTAGTTTTACTGGAAGATAGAAATTTTCGATAATTTATACCGAATCCATTCACAGTTTCACTGGTAGGAATAGTTGCATTGCTATAGGTACTTGTATTCGATAAAACGAGGCGCGGGCCAACTCCAATCAAATTATCCCCAAACGAGAAAACCAAATCAGGACAAAATACAACATAACTTAGATTTCTTGGTGTATTTGATAATTCCATACTCGGAAAAATACCGATGCCATTTTTAGTTAAATTATCATATTTTTGATCTTGTGCGGAAACTTGAAAAATTCCCAGTAAAGAAAATATTCCTATTAAAAAATATTTAAATTTTTTCATAATTATTGTTTTGTTCAAAGTAACAATAAATAAATCTTACCTCAAAATAATTTCCTTGTATGTAACAAATATTTTTATTCTGTAAAAAAAAAACGCCACCCGAAGGCAGCGTTTCATTTATTATGTAATTTAAAATTATCTTAGTACAAGTTTTTGACCAGGATAAAGTTTTGAATTTCTATTGATTCCATTTACTTGCATTAATCTATTTACAGTAAGACCACCTTTAGTAGCTACGGAATAAATATTATCCCCTTTCCTTACGGTATAATATTTAGGCGCCTTTGCCGTGTATGCATAAGGATAATATTTTCCATGTACATATTTGCCTTTTTTAACTGCATAGGCGTTGTACCCACGATTAAAATAATTAAATGAATTTCTAGTGATAACTAGCGTATCGTTCTTTAATTTATAAGTACTGTCTTTGAAATCGATAAAAGTAGTAGGATCAATTGGCTGCCCAAGATATCTGGTTTCAAAGTGTAAATGAGGCCCGGTAGAAAATCCTGTTGAACCTCCGTATCCAATTAATTCGCCTGATTTAACTGATTGACCGGGTGAAACTATCCTGCCACTTAAATGACCGTACAAAGTCTCTAAACCGTTGTAATGTCTAATAACAACACAATTTCCATAACCACCGGTATTATATGATGAGTATCTTACAATACCATCAAATGCAGCATAAACATTATCACCTTTATGTAAGGCAAGATCAACTCCAAAATGATAAGCAGAAGAATGACCGGTAAAATACCTACGCATAGCGCCCCTTTTGCCGGAACGTACATAATGATAACGAGGTGCCACTCTCACTCCGAAGCCTGAAGTAATAAACCCGGCGGCAGGAGCCATAAAGGCACAATCATTATGATCAGCAAGTACTAGTGTCACTGTATCTTGCATATGAGTTAAATCAAAATGATAAGGATGAACTGAAGTAGTATCCCAAATAAGATAATGATCGTGGAAAGGTAAAATAGAAGCTATATCAAAAACCGCTTGTGTTTGTTGAAAATCAGTAACCTTTACTGCTGTGGTATCAATAAGATTTTTAGCCGTATCTATTAGTAAATCATTTGCATACAAATGATTAAACAAAATGGTACTGATAATCGTAAGGATAGTGGAGATCAATATAAATCTTTTTTTCCTGGTCATGCAGTAGTTGTTTAAATGTTTAAAATCCTCAGAGCCAATTCTTTGTCAAGAATTAACTGTTTTTTCAACGCATCTACATTTGCAAAAGTAAGCTCATTTCTTAACTTATCCATGAAAAACACCGATATTTTTGCGTCATATATCATCTCGTTGAACTCAAATATATTGACTTCCAAGGTCTTATCTTTTCCTTGGAAGGTTGGACGATAACCTAGATTGGCCATGCCATAATACTTTTTACCGTCAACTAAAATTTGAACCACATATACTCCGGTGGCCGGCAATAATTTATAGGTTTCATCGATACTTACATTTGCAGTAGGAAATCCTATCGTTCTTCCTCTCTCATCTCCATGTCGTATTATTCCTGAAACATTATAAAAATAGCCTAGATATTCTGCGGCCTTTTTTACATCACCTTCAATTAATGCTTTGCGGATCTTTGTGGAGCTAATAGAAATATTATCGATTTGTTCTGCCGGAACCCGCACCAATTCAAAATTATATAATGGAGCGCATTCTGCTAATTGTTCAAAAGAACCTTCCCTGTTTTTTCCAAAATGATGATCATGTCCAATGACCAAAACCTTAACATGAAGTTTTTCTACGAGAATTGTCCTAATAAATTCCAAATAACTTAATCTGGAAAAAGCTTGTGTAAAAGGAAGAATAATTAAATTATCAATCCCTGCCTCTTCTAAAAGTAATATTTTCTCTTCTAAGGTATTTAATAACTTAAGTTCATTATTGAATGGTTGTAAAATCATTCTAGGATGTGGCCAAAAAGTTAATACCATACTTTCTCCGCCATATTGATGCTTTGCTCTTTGCAAAATATCTAAAATAGAACGATGACCTTTGTGTACCCCGTCAAATGTACCAATCGTAACAACTTGACCTTCAAAATCAGGTAATTCATCTATGTTTTTATAGATATTCATGAAATAGATTCCGCATTTCTGAGCATGTTCAATTTTTCAATAAGCAATTCCATTTCCCAGGCATTTTCTAATTTATAATTCCCAATACTGGTTCTGGTTAATTGATCCAAATATGCGCCAACTCCCAGAAACTTTCCAAAATCATTGGCCAAAGAACGAATATAAGTCCCCTTGCTACAATGAACCCTGAATGAAAGTAAAGGTCCTTCAATTTTTGTGATTTCAAAAGCAAAAATTTCTTGTTGACGCTTTTTCAGTTCAATGGCTTTGCCTGCTCTGGCTAAATCATATGAACGTTTACCATCCACTTTTATTGCAGAATAAACGGGAGGAACTTGTTCTATAATGCCAACAAAAGATTTTGCAGCATCCATTATTTTTTCAATTCCTATTTCACTGATATCCCAGGTCTGATCAATAGCTGTTTCCTTATCAAAGGAAGGTCTCGTGGCACCTAAATATATAATCCCGGTATATTCTTTTGATAATTCTTGAAGGCCGGTCAATTTCTTTGTAAATGCACCCGTAGCTACTAACATTAATCCATCAGCCAACGGATCTAAAGTTCCTCCATGTCCAATTTTTGCTCGGGTGATCCCTCTGATTTTTCTTACCACATCAAAGGAAGTCCATTCTAGTGGTTTATCCACTAAAAATAAGTAACCTGAACGAATTTCATCTAAAGTCAAAATGGAATGTGTAAAAAATGAAAAAAAGGGTAATTGTAAAATTACAAATACCCATTATCTTTTTAGAAATCAAAGAATTATTCCTTAATTTTTGGTCTCTTCATGATGGCGTATATATTAAAAATATATCCCGCTAGCATCACTATTGTTGATAAATGCAATTTGCGAAAACTCATTACATCCTCAGTACCGGACATTAATAGCAATCCTAAAATAATTAAGCCTGTACCTATTCCAAACATTACATAATTCTCCTTAGAGAATGGGAATTCTTTTTCTTCCGTATGGGAAACTGCAGTATGCTTAGCCGTTGCAGTTTTTGAATGTTGTGCTTTTTCAATTTTCTTTGCCATAGTTTGCAAATTTAAAATAAATCATCGAGTTTGAGCCTTAAGTAACGATTTATTGCAAAATAGCTGCTCATTAAACATATTCCTAAGCTCAAAATTATTATCCCTAACATCACTAAACTTAAGGTAACATAATTTTCAATTACATGATTAACAGGAAAATACATTCCCATTACCTTTAAGCTAATCCAAAGGAGTACACATGCAAATATTCCTCCTCCTAAGCCAATCATGAATCCCGATTTTAAAAATGGTTTCATGATAAAACCTCGGGTAGCCCCTACAAATTGCATACTCTTAATAATAAAACGCTTACTATACATCATTAGACGTACCGTATTATTAATTAAAGCTATGCTAATCAAACTCATAAGAATAGCAAGGGCTAATAATACCCAGCCCAAACGGGCAATATTCCGGTCTATATTTTTAACCATTTGTGCATCATAGGATACTTCTCTAACATTTTTCAAATTCTCAAATTCCTTTTTTATAAGACTTAAGCTATCCTCTGAAACGTAAAAATCCTTAAAATGAATTTCAAGAGTTTTGGGAATAGGATTAAAACCCAATAAGCTGTCAGGCTTTTCACCAACATTATTACTTATTAACTTTAATCCATCTTCCTTTGAAATATATTTCGATGATAATATAAAACTTCTATGTTTAAATTCATTTTGTAGCCCTTGTATTAAAGAATCGTTTGCCTCATCACGAAAATAAATGCTCATCGGAACATCTTCCTTAATGGCCTTCTTTAATCGATTGGCTTCAATTAAAAATATCGATAAAAATCCAAGGACAAATATAACCAAGCTCGTACTTAAAAAAGCTGGCAGAAAGGATATATTTGTTCTAAAACTCGACATTATTATTTAATTTCTACTTCTGTTTCTTTAAAAATTATTCCTGATTCTTTTAGGCCCTTTAGTAAGGGGTCATAAACTTCTGGAATTATTGGCAAAAGTACACCTTTCGCATGAATTTTCCCGTGTGCAATTAAATCTGCCGCTAAAGCCAGTGGCATGCCCACCGTACGGGCCATGGCTGTTTGTTGCTCATCTTCCCCTGTTATATCCAATACAGATTGCAATTGAAATCGCATTCCCGATTTGCTGTAAGTAAACTCATGGATCATTACTACCCTATCTTTATCCTCAGTAGATAATTTCCATTTTTGTTCTAACAATATTTGTAAAAGCTGAGCCGGCGTTCCTGAATTAATGGGCAATAATTCAGTATTGTTAAATCCTAACCATGATATCGCTGCAATTTCTTCCTCCGTTGGATAATCATTTATAATTTTATAAAAATTATAGGATATATCCTTTTCCGGATCAGGCATAAACGAAGCAAAAAAGTCCTTCCAACTTAATTTTAATAATCCTTCTAAGGCGATTTTATCATTGGTAATTCCGGTATTAACTAAAAACTGCCATAAGCGGGCAAATCCATGATATCTTAAGGTGCCTCTTACAAATGTTTTTATTCCAACTAAACCGTATAAATGAATATAAGGAAAAGAATTTCTATTTAAATAGGCATCAAAATTTCCAGAGTTTTTAGTAACGATTAATTCAGCTTCTGAAAATAATCTGTTATAAGGTAAAAACTTATTTTTCCCATCCAATAAACAAATTCCTCCGTCCTGACCGGAACGAATAATATTGTACGGATTCCAACTTATTTTATAATGCCAAGGATTATTATCACTTTCACTTGCAATTAAACCGCCACAATAAGATTTAAAACTTTCAATTTCTGCTCCCTCTGATTTAAGTCGAGCAATAATACTCATGGCCGACATATGATCAATTCCCGGGTCCAATCCTAATTCATTTAAAAATATTAAACCTGCCTTTGTTACTGCTTCATTCATTGAATTTAATTCGGCGGAAATATAGGATGGTGTTAATAAATGCTTTTTATGATGCAAACAATCCATTGCCAGTAGATCGTGGAATCGAGCGGGTAAAAGTGAAATAATAATATCATTTTTTGCTACTAAGCCTTCACGTTGCGTCTGGTCAAGCACATCGGATAAAAGAATATTTACTTTAGGGAATTTTTCACGACATTTTCCCAAGGCTTCCGGTGAAGAATCCGTTATCGTCAAATTCCATGATTTACCATGTTTTTTGGCCAAATACGAGATCGTATACCAAGCACTTCGTCCTGAACCAAAAATCAATATATTTTTCATACTAATTATTAAATGCCATATTATTAGAATGGATATCCAATACCAATATTCAAATTCATTTTATCAGCTAAGTTCGGCATGCTATAGTATTTGGTATAAACCCACCTGTCCTTTTCGTTTAAGGCAGGGTCACGCATGGGAACGGCCACATCAAACCTAAATACAAAAAAACTAAAATCGAACCGTAACCCCGCACCAGATCCTATTGCAATTTCCTTATAAAATCGATCTATTGCAAAATTTGCTCCGGGGCGCAAAGGATCTTCCCTATCTAGCCATACATTTCCATAATCCGTAAAAATGGCTCCTTTGATAAAACTAAAAATTGGAAAGCGATATTCAAAACTTCCTTCAAATTTAAAATCACCACTTTTATCATAAATTACACCGGTCGGGCTTTGAAAACTTCCCGGACCTAAATCTCTTGGACGCCAAGCGCGAATACTATTGGCACCTCCTACATAATATCGTTTTTCGAATGGCAATATCGTGGACGGTGCAAACGGAACCCCCAGACCTATGGCAATACGAGCCGCCAAATTATCAGATTTAATTACCGGCATATAGCCTCTTAAATCCAAATCAATTTTTGAATAGGTAAAATATTTTATCCCTAATATTTTTCTGGTCACATCACCATTATTGGAGGATTGCTTATCGAATAAATAATCAATGGCACTCGGAATAAATCCGCCAATTTCTGCGCCTAATCTAAAAACAGTAAATGGTTTTACTACATTGGTGATGGGTTGTAAATTATATAAATAAGCAAATCTGAAATCGGTAATAATATGCTGATCAAACAAATTTAAAATCAAAGGATCATCCGGTAATTTTAATAAGGGACTGGCATGAGCATTGATCAAACTAATTTCTACGGGTGTAATAAAATATCGTTGATTATTTTTAGTCACCTGCCAGGTCAAATTAGTGCTACCTGTAGTTCGATTATAAAATCCATTATGTTCAAAAAGTAAATTAAGATTAAAAGAAGTAACAGCCGGCAAACTTCCGTCTTTATTTATTTGATTAAACGGCCAAAAATGTGGATAGTAAAGTAACTTAGGAAAAATAAGCGAATTGTTTAATCCTAATTGATAATTTAAAAGTGAAGGTACGGGTTTTAAAAAGTGTAAAGTATCAAAAGGCACTTCCACCGCTGCACGTAATTGTGTTTCGAATTGCAAGGCACTATGCGCTAAATTTCTATTTAATAAGGAGGAAGAAACAGCAAAACCGTAAAGTGTACTGTAATTATTAGTAATGGCTCTATCGCCTTCTTCTGTTCGGTTTAATTCAAATGAATTAACCGTTTTATATTTCTCAGCCGGGGTCATTCTGATATAACAATTCAGTTCACCGGTATCCCCTACTATTTCTTTATTTTCAATATAACGAATATCAACAAATTTAAAACTTCCTAATTGCGCCAAACGTGCCAAGGTACTTCTTTTTACATCTTCCCTAAATATGCTATTAGGTTTTATATAAATAAAATCACAGATTACTTTTGGACGAACTTGTAAATCGGAACTCACAAAAACATATCCATTGTATAAGGTTTTAGCTTTGATACTAGTATCACCAAGCGCATATTCAGGTTCAATAATAACATCTTTTACTCGATAAATCTTATGTTTATCCCCATCCACAGGATTATAAATAATCATTTTTAATGGCATGGAATCCCCGGCTACATTCATAGTATCAGAGGCAAAATTGAAATATTGTTGTTTAAATTTATAATAACCTCTATTGGAAAGTAAATTGTAAACCCTATTTTCTTCGCGTAATAATAAATCTTTCGTAAATGGGCTGCCTTTTGATATTAAGGCTACTGAGGTATCTCTATAAATTAAATTGGTAATAGCTGAATCTTCAGCTTTAATTTCATACTTGGTAATAAAAAACTGATTGCCGGGATTGCATTGAAAGTAAATATTAGCCCTGCTTCCATGAACAAAAACATTAAAAGTAACTTTGGCTTGGAAATATCCTTTATCCCAAAGATAATCAGTCATTTGCCTTGCAGAAACCCTTAGCATTTCGGAATCCATCAAAACTGGCGCATCTACAGCTGCTGCTACCTCTTCTGCCTTGGTTGTTTCGTTCTCGAGTTTCCTTTGTAAGGATGCAATATGTTTTTGTGCCTTCCTCTTCTGCTTATCAGTTAAATTGGGCTCATTTTGAGTATAATCAAGCTTTAATTGCTTCAATTCAGCATTTAATTTTTTAATACGTTCACCCCGTTTAAAAATTGCATCAACAGTACTGCTAAATATTAAATACCGCCACATATTCCAACGATATACAAACAATAATCGGGCATTAGGCTTTTGCTTTGATAAATTATAAAGGGCATCATTCATGCCATTTGGTTCACCCTTAATATTAACTTTGTTGACCAAATAACTATGCTTAGGTATATACTTTTTGATGCTGCATGATTGCTCCATGCAAGTTAGCACCAGTAGTATTACCGGAATTAGGGTCTTAAAAAAGAAAGAATATGCTCTCAAAACAGCAAATAAAAATTATACGTGGACTTCAGCTTAAAAAAAATAGGATGCAGTCCGGACTATTTATATGCGAAGGTGCAAAAATAGTACATGAGTTATTGCATTCAAGCTTAAAAATAAACAAAATATATGCCTTAAAAGAATGGATTATAAAAAATGAGGGCTTTTTAGGTGATAAAAATATCGTTCAAGAAATTAGCTCCAATGAATTACTTCAAATTAGCGAGCTGAGTACACCCAATGAGGTTTTGGCAATGGTACATATTCCGGAACAAAAGTTGCAATCCACTTCAAAACTTGGATTGGCTTTAGATAGTATCCGTGACCCCGGTAACTTAGGTACCATTATTAGAATAGCAGATTGGTATGGTTTAAGCCAACTTATTTGTTCTGAGGATTGTGCAGATGCCTATAACGCAAAAGTGGTACAAGCAAGTATGGGTAGTTTATTTAGGATTCAAATACATTACCTTCCCTTAATACCCTATTTAAAGAACCTAAAAACACCAATTTATGGTGCTGCACTGAACAATAGTGAAAACTTACACACCTTTAAAGGCAAAAAATCAGGCACCTTAATTATTGGAAATGAATCAAATGGATTAAGCGACGAAGTTTTGGCTGCATGTGATGTTCGTTTGCATATTCCAAGGTTTGGCAAAGCGGAATCATTAAATGCCGCTATTGCCACCGGGATATTCTTGGATACCATGATAAAGTGGTAATCAAAACACTCTCAATTATTTTAATCCTAAAAAGCCTATTGTCCCTGGGCCAAGGAATAGCCTTTAAGGCTACCGTAATCCTTTAAAAAGGAAATATCTTCAATTTGAATATTTGTAGAAAGATTTTCACAAATTCCTAATAAATATCCCCTTGTGGGCACAAAATTATCTTGAGATTCAATACGACAGCAATATTGCACCACGCTATCCGTAAAAACGGAGGCGGTGGGCCAAACTTGTGTACCTCTATTTGAAATAACCGTTAATTTCAATTGATTTGGCAGTAATGGTTGGATTAATGAAGCAATTTCAGAAGCTTGAGAATCACTTGTTATAAATAAATCCATGCCTACCAGTTTTTCCACCGGTTGTTCATTACTGACCATTATATTAATGGCTGCGGGACGAACCGGAGGAATAAATTCAAAATCCTCTCCCGCAGATTTTACAACCGGTGATTCTGTAGGTAATTTGCCTAAATTTTTAATAATGGCATTTGCAAATTCGTCGGTATTTACAGACTGTGAACCTGCTGCACCAAAATCACCAGTGTGAACCCCGGTTTCTAAAGTATATAAAAGTGCATTTTCAATTTTATCGGCATAAGAAATCAACCCGACATGTCTTAGCATCATGATACCGCTAAAAAGTAATGAGGTAGGATTGGCTAATTTCTTACCAGCAATATCTGGAGCCGTGCCATGCACTGCTTCAAAAATGGAAATAAAATCTCCAATGTTTGCACTGGGAGCAAAACCAAGTCCACCAACTAAACCGGCACATAAATCAGAAATAATATCTCCTTGCAAGTTTGTTAGGGCAACCAATTGAAAGGAATCAGGTTGACGAACTAATTTCATAGCCAAATCATCAACTATTAAATCATTAACATCAATACCTGGATATTCTTTGGCAATTTCATAAAAAGTATTCATCAAAATACCATCAGTAAATTTCATAATATTGCTCTTGTGCCCGCAAGTAACTTTGGTTATGCCTTCACGTTTTGCATATTCAAAAACATAACGCACAAATTGCTCAGTGCCTTTTTTTGAAATCAGACGATAAGAAACCGAAACATCAAAATTTTGCATGTACTCAATGCCACCATAAGTATCTTCAATATTCTCGCGAAGTATGGTCATATTAATGGGAATGCCTGCTCTGGAAAAAACAGTATCCACGCCTTTAATTGTTCTAAATTTTCTAACATTGGCATAGGTATTCCAAAGCTTTCTGGCAGTAACATTAATACTTTTTACGCCTTTACCTTTTGGAGTTTCCATGGGGCCTTTAAAGAGAATACCAAGTTTTTCTATGGTTTCTCTGGCCTCAGGGGGCATACCGGTGCTGTATCCTTGATCGAATATAGCACGACTCATAGCTACCGGCTGATATTTTAAAGGTACTTGTGCTGCATTAAAAATTGATAATACGGCTTCCATAATTTCCGGTCCTATTCCATCCCCCGGAGCAATTGCAATTGTTGTCATTAAAATTAAAAAATATTTTTTAAACTAGTTTATTACTTTTGAAAACACTTCCAGAAATTCCGGCTGAATCAGACCGTTGGATGCTACAATCTCACGACCATGCAAATAATCATGAGCTCCTTTAAAATCATTCACCCTTCCTCCTGCTTTTTCCACCAAATAGGCACCGGCCGCTACATCCCAAGGACTCAGTCCATATTCATAAAAGCCATCACATCTACCACAAGCTACATAGGCCAAATCCATCGCTGCCGAGCCAAGCCTTCTAAGTCCATGAGTTCTTTTCATAAATTCTTTCAGAATATCAATGTATGCATCAAGCCTGGATAAATCTACCACTGGAAATCCAGTAGCTAATAAAGAGTCCTCTAAATGTTGTGCACCGGATACAGAAATTGGTTTGCCATTCATTGTTGCACCGGGCATCCCCTCATGGGCAATATAACATTCATCACTGTTTAATTCATAAATAATACCCAATACTGTTTTGGCATTAATTTGTAATGCCACACTTATACAATACATTGGAAGGCCGTGAACCAAATTGGTAGTTCCATCAATCGGATCAATAATCCACAGAATCTCATTCGGTTCATGTTGATTGAAATTTTCTTCCGCTAAAAAATGAGAATTAGGTAATATTTTTTTAAATCCATTGACCAATCTCTCTTCTGAGCCTAAATCAATAGAAGTAACAAGGCTACTATCAGCTTTGCTCATTACGTGCTTTATTTCCCAAGATAATCTTTCCTTTTTTATCCAAGCCGCAGTATTACGTACAACCTTTTCTGCTTCATTGGCTATAAACAAATAATCCATGTTGCAAAGTTAATAAATTTCACTCCTTGACCGTCAAAAAAATGTATTTTCAAATATATGGCTTAGTTATATTCACAATTTGTCCCGATTTTTGCTAATTATAATTAAAATTGCAAAATGAAATATATTTTAAGCTTTATCATGCTAGTGTTACTTATCCTAAGCGCTTGCGAACCAAGTGTTAGTTTTAGTGAGCCACAACCCAAAGATGCACCTATACTTACATCCTTCCCTTCCTTTATACAAGGCAATTATCAAAGCGAAAATTCTAATGCTACGCTAAAAATTAATGATCGAGACATTATTATAAATTTTGCTAATGACACCAAAATGCACAAAAAAGAATTGGATAGCTCCTATTTTATCCATGGGAATTATATGGTTAATAAAAAAACTAAGGACTCCGTTAAAATCAGCATTTCAGGTGATACTATCGTACAACATATTGTAGGCATAGACACTATATTTTCCATAGGTAAAGGAAATATCTTAAAAAAGTTTAAAGGACATTATTTTCTAAATACCAGATACAATGATAGCACTTGGGAGGTTAAGCGTCTTAGTCTGGAAAAAAGTATACTTACTATTGCTAAAATTGAATTGGACCATATCCGTGATTTGGATAAATTAAAAATAATTATTGAGAATCCCAATGATACCATTAGTAATAGGTACCATCCAAGCAACAAGAAATTCAAACAATTCGAATCAAATGGTGGATTTAATGGTGAAGATAAATTTATAAAGCTTAAAAAATAAGTAATAAATTGCACAAAATTTCCAATCATGCAGAAGATAAATTTTAAAACACCACTTTATATAGCATTGTTAATTAGCCTGGGAATGATAGTAGGATATACTATTAAACCATTTACTAAAAAACATAGCAATGAAAGTAATGATAAATTTAAGGAAGTACTAAAATTAGTTGAAGAATCCTATGTAGATACTCCAAACGAAGATAAACTTTCAGATGCCGCAATATCCTCCATGCTTAAAGAATTGGATCCGCATTCAGTTTATATTCCTGCTAAAGAGGTAGTGGAAAGTAATGAAGAATTAGAGGGGAGTTTTGAAGGGGTAGGTATTGAATTTAATATGTTAAATGATACAATTGTGGTGGTTTCTGCCATATCAGGTGGGCCTTCCGAGGCAGTAGGTATTCATGCAGGCGATAAAATCATTAACATAGAAAATAAAATTGTAGCAGGTATTCATATTTCCACGGAAGAGGTTAAAAAGAGTTTGCGAGGAAGGAAATACACAAAAGTAAAAATTGGTATCATAAGAGGAGGAGATAAAAGAATTTTAAATTTCACGATTACTCGTGATAAAATTCCACTTTACACTATTGATGCAGCGTATATGGTTAGTCCGGGCATTGGATATATTAAAATCAATAGGTTTGGCGCAACCACGGAAGAAGAATACCATGAAGCCGTTAAAAAACTCAGAAAACTTGGGATGAAAGATTTGGTTTTAGATTTAACCAATAATCCCGGAGGGTACTTAAAAGCTGCAATTTCATTGGCTGATGAATTTCTTGCCAACGATGAACTAATAGTTTATACGCAAGGAAGAGTAAGGGCTAAAAAAATATATAAAGCAACTAATACCGGACAATTTGAACATGGAAAATTGGCAATATTGGTAGATGAAGGTTCTGCTTCCGCCAGTGAAATTGTTTCCGGAGCCATTCAAGACCAGGATCGAGGTATTATTGTTGGAAGGCGCTCCTTTGGGAAAGGCTTGGTTCAGGAGCCTTTCTTACTAAATGATCGTTCTGAAATTCGATTAACCGTAGCCAGATATTATACCCCAAGTGGCAGATCCATCCAAAGACCATATTCCAATGGAACGGATGAATATTACGAAGACATGGGCAATAGAATTCGAAGAGGTGAATTGATTTCCAAAGACAGCATTAAGTTTAATGATTCATTAAAATATTTTACCCGAAACCATCGATTGGTTTATGGTGGTGGCGGTATTATGCCGGATATTTTTGTTCCTTTGGATACTACCTTCAATTCGGAGTATTTGCATAATTTATCAGGAAAAGGAATTTTTAGTGAATTTGTTGCTTTCTTTATGGAAAAAAATCGCGAAAACATTTTAAAATTATATCCGGATTTTGCGAGTTTCAGTCAAAATTTCAGGATTGATGAAAATATTATAAATCAATTTGTATCCTTCGGAGAAAAAAGTGGAATTAAGAAAGACATGAAAGGTTTGGCAATTTCAGAACCTTTTATAAAATTAGAATTAAAAGCAATAATAGCTCGTCAAATATTCCACAATGAAGGATTTTTCAAAATCATCAATGATAAAAATAATATTCTTAAAAAAGCTGTGGAAGCACTAAAAGGCATTACCTATAAAAATTTAAGACTTACAGAATAATATTAAATATTTAAAGTCAATTGAATAACTTGACTTACGGGAGCAAAAGTGCGGCGATGTAAAGGAGAAACGCCATTAGTAGCTATCATGGTTTTATGCAATTTAGTGGCGTACCCTTTATTTTGATTCCATGCATAGACAGGATATTGTTCATGCAATTTTAACATTAATTCATCTCTATAAGTTTTTGCTAAAATAGAAGCGGCAGCAATGGAAGCATATTTTGCATCTCCATCTACAATGGTTTGATGTGGTATATTTTTATATTTATAAAACCTATTGCCATCAATAATAATAAATTTAGGACGCTTCTTTAATTTGTCCAATGCCAAATGCATGGCTTTGATAGATGCTTTTAATATATTTATTTTATCAATTTCTTCATGATCCACTTCTGCTATTGCCCATGCCAAGGCGTTTGATTTAATAAATTCCGCTGCTGCTTTTCTTTTTGATTCACTTAAAATTTTTGAATCATTCAAAAGGGATAAGTCCATATTTTCAGATAATATTACGGCAGCAGCAACGACCGGACCGGCCAAGCATCCTCTTCCTGCTTCATCACATCCGGCTTCAAGGAATTTATTTTGGAATTGTCGTTCAAGCATGAAACGAATTTAAGACAATTAACACTGAAACAATGTAAAAGAGGCATAAAAAAAGAGCACCTTTGGGGTGCTCTTTTTTTTTATAATGTAAAACTTAATTATCCTAGATAAGCTTTTAATAATCCACTTTTAGAAGATTTACGTAATTTACGTAATGCCTTTTCTTTAATTTGACGTACGCGTTCACGGGTCAAATTAACTTTTTCACTGATATCTTCATAGGAATGAGGAATGCTTCCTTCCAAACCGAAATATAAATTTAAAATTTCTTTTTCCTTTTCAGATAAAATTGACATTACACGAGCTATTTCACGTTGAAGTGATTCATGTAAAAGATTTTTATCAGGATTTGGCTCTTGGGTATTGGATAATAAAGTTAACAAGGTAGTATCTTCATCATCACTAATCGGAGCATCAATGGATAAATGTCTTCCGGAAGTTGAAAGAGTAGTTTCAATTTCTTCAGCCGGTAAGTCTAATAATTCTGCAATTTCATCAGTGGTAGCTTCTCTCTCAAATTTTTGTTCCAATTGAGCAGCAGCCACACTAATTTTACTTAATGAACCTACTTTGTTTAATGGCAATCTTACTAAACGGCTTTGATCTGCCAAAGCTTGTAAAATGGATTGACGAATCCACCATACTGCATAAGAAATAAATTTAAAACCTCTGGTTTCATCAAATCTTTGTGCGGCTTTAATCAAACCCAAATTTCCTTCATTAATTAAATCACCTAAAGTTAAACCTTGATTTTGGTATTGTTTTGCAACTGATACCACAAATCGCAAGTTTGAGTTTACTAATTTTTCCAGGGCAACTTGATCCCCGTCTTTTATTCGTTTAGCTAATTCCACCTCTTCCGTAGGCGTAATCATTTCAACTTTTGAAATTTCATTTAGGTACTTGTCCAAAGACTTATTTTCCCTGTTGGTAAACTGTTTGTTTATCTTTAGTTGTCTCATATATTATAAAAGGTTCTCCTATTTAATAACGAACATCAAACGCCTCTTCTTAATAATAAGTTCAAATCGTTAAAAAAAAATTAAGAATGATACGTCAAATACAAGCATATAACTATGTGCCCTTCGTAATAGTTCCGTTTACTGTTGCAGAAATGATAAAAAAAGGGAAACTTTGCAGAAAAGCCTTATGGCATAATTTTATTTAGAATGGATATAAACAACTTTGAAGAATATTTAAAGGAAATTGAGCAAACTACTTTGGACTCTAAGGCAGTACTCGAAGAATTTCGTTTGAAATACCTTGGTAAAAAGGGAATTATACCTGCTTTATTTTCAAAAATGAAGGAAGTCCCGGGTGAATTAAAAAAAGATTTTGGGGCTCGGGTTAATGAAATAAAAGTAAAAGCAGAGGAAAAAATTGAGGCGGTTAAGGAACAAATTGAAGCTTTGGAATTAAAAAAACAATCCGCAGATTTGGACTTAAGCCTGGAAGGCGCCCCGTTTTCTGCAGGTTCCCTACATCCTTTAACTATTATTCGAAACCGAATGGTAGATATTTTCTCGAAATTAGGTTTTGTAGTAGCTGAGGATATAGAAATTGTAGACGATTGGCACAATTTTTCTGCCTTAAATATGCCGGAAGACCATCCGGCCAGGGATATGCAGGACACCTTTTTTATTAGGAAAGATCCTGATATTGTATTACGCACTCACACCTCTTCGGTACAGGTTCGCGTCATGCAAAACCAAAAGCCACCCATTAGAACAATTTCGCCCGGCAGAGTTTATAGAAAAGATAGCGATGCAACCCACGCGCCCAACTTTCACCAAATTGAGGGTTTATTTATTGACAAAGACGTTTCCTTTGCTGACCTCAAACAAACCTTATTTTATTTTGTTCAAGAAATGTTTGGTAAAGATATAGAAGTTCGGTTTCGCCCCTCCTATTTCCCATTTACCGAACCCTCTGCTGAAATGGATATAAAATGGAAAAAAATAAATCATGAAACTGGCAAAGAAGAAGCCAGTTGGATGGAAATTTTAGGCTGCGGTATGGTGGATCCTGCGGTTTTAGAAAACTGCGGTATAAATCCGCAAGAATATTCCGGCTTCGCTTTTGGCATAGGTGTAGAACGCATTACTATGGTGAAATATAAAATACCGGATATCCGATTGTTTTACGAAAATGATTTAAGGTTTTTGAAACAATTTGCAGGTGAAATATAAAATCTAAGACGAAAAAATAAGATCAATTCGCTATAAATGAGTAACATAGAAAATATTAAAACAATCGCGATTATTGGTGCCGGAACCATGGGAAGCGGTATTGCACAAATTTGTGCGGCAGCAGGCTACCAAACCATTATCTACGACCAACAATTCGATGCTTTGGAAAGAGCAAAAACAGGTATTATTTCCAATTTAGACGGAGCCATCCAAAGAGGAAAGATGACCGAAAGTGCAAAAACAGATTTACTTGAAAAAATAAAATTCAGCAACGATTTTAATGACCTAAAAGCAGAAGTTATTATCGAAGCCATTATAGAAAAATTATCCGTTAAAAGAGAACTTTTTCTGGCACTAGCCTCCTTAAATAATGAAGATTGCATATTTGCAACCAATACATCCTCCATCCCAATTACTCAAATTGCCTACGGCATTCCAAACCCGGAACGAGTCGTTGGCATGCATTTTTTCAATCCTGCACATATCATGAAATTAGTAGAAGTAATTTCAGGTGCTAATACCTCGGATACTATAGCCAAAACAATATTTAACCTAGCCACTAAACTCGGGAAAAAAGCAGTGATGGTAAAAGATGCTCCGGGCTTTATTGTAAACCGAGTAGCAAGACACTATTATGTAGAAGCATTAAAAGCATTAGAGGAAAATGTTGCTGAAATAGAAAATATTGATGCCTTAATGGAGGCCACCGGTTTTAAAATGGGGCCTTTTAAACTTATGGATTTAATTGGGGTGGATACAAACTTTTCGGTAACCTCCTCTATGTTTGAACAATTTCATCAAGATCCCAAATTTAGACCAAGTCGAATTCAACAACAAAAAGTAGATGCCGGACATTGGGGCAGAAAAACAAAAAAAGGGTTTTACGCTTATTAGTTTATTTTAATGCCGAGCTTTGGTTGCAAACTGCTAATATTGTGGCTCTTTCATAATCTTGCATTATTCTTGCCTAAGCAATTGTTAGTAGCATCAAACATGCAATGAAAACCTTAGATCAAAATTCAGAACAGATAAAACAAGATATAAATACGCTTGTTTTTGAAGGACGAAATAAGGCTTATGGCGCATATTATATTCGACTGCATAATTTTCGATGGACTAAAAATAGTCTTATTGCAGGGTTTATTATTTTTATTTTTTTGCTCAATCTACCGGGTTTACTAAAAGATCTTCTTAAAAAAAATGAAAATGCTATTGAAATAAGCGTTCCTGTAAATACTGCTGATCATAATTTATCAACTTTGCCTCCGCCTCCGGAAAATAATATAAACTCAAATAAAAATCCTTTGGCGGGTATTATTAAAAAAAGCCAGGGGCCTGCAAAAAGTCATACGGATAGCATAGCAGCACATTTATTAAAGGACACCCTTGAAATAAAAAATGATTCCATAGCCATAGATACTTCCTTACCGGAACGGTTGCCAATGTTTCCAGGTGGCAATAAATTATTAGCTGATTATATCCATACGCATTTGGTATATCCTACCTTGGATCGAAATGCAGGAATCCATGGCATTCAATATGTATTTTTCAGCATCAATGAAGATGGCAGTTTGGAGGATATTGAAGCCCTGGATGCCTTATCTATTCCCATAGGTCATGCTGCAGAAGATTTGGTATCAGGAATGCCCAAATGGTGGCCTGCAAAGCATTTAAACAAGAAAATAAAGACACGTGTTAAAATTCCAATTGTGTTCCAAAAACCATAATTGATACTTAATAATCAAGTATTGAGTTTTGGTACAGAAATTTCTAAAGCATTAGTGGATATGTAAATTTCATAAATACATACCATTAATGAGAGCATTAAAAAACTCAAACTAATACCAAACATCCAAGCCGCAAATAATTTACTGTCGCCAAGAATGAATAGCATACTGATAATACTAAACACAAATGCAATGACGCAAATAAATTGAACAAATTTAATAATCTTCACGTGCTTTTGAAAAAGTTGTAATTGACACAATAAATTTTCATCCTTTTCATGACAGTATTTTTCATACAAATCACGAATGAGCTTAGTTAAAGTTAAAAACCTATTGGTATAGGCTAATAAGAATAATGAAACCGTACTAAATAATAGTCCGGGCGCGGTAAGTTGAATATCACTTGTCATAATAAAAGCATTAAAAAAACAAAACCCCCGACATGGCTGCCGGAGGTTTTGCTCTCTTTTGTGTGTGTAAAATAATTACAAAGCAATATCCTTCGGCATAGTGTCCGTCTTACAATGACAATTATGTTTCAGATATTGATTCATGCTGCAAAGATATAACATCATTTTACTTATTTCAAAATAATATTTAAATTAATCTTCAGTTTCCGTAACCAAAGCTGCTTCCATTTCTTCCAATAAATCTTTTTCAATTCTTAAATTGTCAATAATAAAACCTTGTCTTTCCGGAGTATTTTTACCCATATAATAACCCAGCGTTTTTTGGATAGACATTTCTTGTCCTAATATTACCGGTTCTAAGCGAATATCATCCCCAATAAATCGACCAAATTCTTCAGGTGAAATTTCTCCCAAGCCTTTAAATCGTGTTATTTCAGGTTTACCTCCAAGCTTAAAAATGGCTTGTTGACGCTCTTCATCGGAATAACAATAAAAAGTTTGTTTTTTATCTCTTACCCTAAATAGCGGTGTTTGTAAAATATACAGATGTCCATTTCGAACAAGCTCCGGAAAGAATTGCAAAAAGAAGGTAAGCAATAACATTCTGATATGCATTCCATCCACATCAGCATCCGTGGCAATGACAACTTGATTGTAACGAAGGGTTTCTAAACCTTCTTCAATATCCAATGCATGTTGCAACAAATTAAACTCCTCATTTTCATAAACCACCTTTTTAGTTAAGCCAAAACAATTGAGTGGTTTTCCTCTCAGACTAAATACTGCTTGCGTTTCTACATTTCTGGATTTAGTAATTGATCCGCTGGCAGAATCACCCTCGGTTATAAATATAGTAGTATTATATCTTTTATCCTGATTGAGTTCGGTATAATGTACTCTGCAATCACGCAATTTTTTATTGTGTAAATTTGCTTTTTTAGCTCTTTCATTAGCAAGCTTTTTAATTCCTGCCATGTCTTTTCTCTCGCGTTCACTTTGTAAAATGCGTTTCAGCAATGCTTCAGCAACTGAGGCATTTCTATGTAGATAATCATCTAATTCCTTTTTTAAGAAATCATTAATATATCCGCGCATCGTTGGACCTTCCGGACCGAACATTTGTGAGCCTAATTTTGTTTTGGTTTGAGACTCAAAAACAGGCTCCTGAACACGAACACTGATGGCACCGATAATTGATTGTCGAACATCAGACGGATCAAAATCTTTTTTATAAAATTCTCTTAGGGTTTTTACCAATGCTTCACGGAAGGCTGCTAAATGCGTTCCTCCTTGAGTGGTGAATTGTCCATTGACAAAAGAATAATATTCTTCGCCATACTGTTCACCATGAGTAAATGCAATTTCAATATCCTCTGCTTTTAAATGAATAATTGGATAACGAATACTTTCTACATCTGCCTTTTTCCTCAAAAGATCTAACAAGCCATCTTTAGAAAAATACTTCTTGTTATTAAAATTTATGGTTAGGCCGGCATTTAAATAACAATAATTCCAAATTTGATTTTCAAGATATTCTACATTGAAACTAAAGTTTTTAAAAATACTTTCATCCGGAACAAAAGTGATGGCTGTTCCATTTTTCTCTTCAGTACTTTTAATTTTCTGATCTTCTATGAGTTCTCCTTTATCAAAGGAAACTACCTTGGTTTTCCCTTCCCGATAGGCATCTACTCTAAAATATTTTGATAAAGCATTTACGGCTTTAGTACCTACTCCATTTAATCCTACAGATTTTTGAAACGCTTTGCTATCATATTTAGCACCTGTATTTATTTGGGATACACATTCTATAACTTTACCCAAAGGAATTCCTCTACCAAAATCGCGCACAAATACCTTATGATCAGATATTTTAATATCAATTTGTTTGCCATATCCCATCACAAACTCATCAATACTATTGTCTATCACCTCTTTAACTAATACATAAATACCATCATCTTGTGAAGATCCATCACCTAACTTACCAATATACATCCCCGGACGTAGTCGTATATGTTCTCTCCAATCCAATGACCGGATGCTATCTTCATTATATGCGTGTTGTTCCATAGTTAAAATTTCCCAGGACAAAAATAATGGATTTTATGTGATTTAGAAAGGAAAGACTTTTATCCCTGAATTAAGTCATTTTTTAACCTATATTATCCTTTAAAAACATGAACATAGCTATCTTTGCAGGCTAATTTATAAAAATGGACTTGGAAAGTCTGCATAATTATTGTCTTAGTTTAAAAGGAAGTGAAGAAAGTCAGCCTTTTGGACCGGAAAACATTGTTTTAAAGGTAAAAAACAAAATTTTTGGGATTATTGCCTTAAACGATCCGCTTTCTATCAATTTAAAATGTGATCCGGAAAAAGCTTTGGAACTCAGAGAGCAGTTTTCCTTCGTTCAGCCGGGTTATCACATGAATAAAAAACACTGGAATACTATAATATTAGAGGATATAGTAACTGATCGCCTGGTAAAAGAATGGATTGATCATTCTTATAAATTAATTGTCAACAGCTTATCCTCAAAAGAGCAAAAAGAGCTTCATGCCTTGTAAGGCATATTTGAAGCAAATTAGAATCTTTAAACTATAACCCACAAATGTCAATATTTAAACTAAAAAGTCTAATCAGAATTGCTTGTCCTAAAAGAATTAGTCCATATTTAGAACAAGAATTAATAAAACTTGGATATACCCCTGATTTAGTTGATGATACAGGTGCCGAATTAATGGGTTCTTTGGCAGATTGCATGAAATTGAATTTATGGCTAAGGACGGCTCACCGCGTATTATTTTTAATTGATGAATTTGAAGCCCACCATCCTGATGATTTATATAAAAATTTATTAAATACCCCATGGGAAGAATACATCCCCTCTGATGGATATGTATCTGTCGGATCACATGTTTTAGAAGAAAGTATTAATGATACTCGCTTCGCAAATATGCGTGCAAAGGATGCTATTGTAGATCGCATTTTATCCAAAACCAATACTCGTCCGGATTCAGGACCTAAGGACGATAAAACAGTTTTATTTTTACATTGGAAGGAAGGCCAAGCCTCCATATTTATTGATACCTCGGGAGAAACTATTGCCAGACACGGATATCGTCAGCAACCTTGGAAAGCACCAATGCAAGAAACACTGGCAACTGCAGTATTGATGAGTACGGGATATAATGGGGAACAAAATCTTATAAATCCAATGTGCGGCAGTGGTACGCTTGCAATTGAAGCTGCACTTATCGCCACCAATACGGCACCCGGATTAATGCGAAGTAATTTTGGTTTTATGCATTTGATCGGTTTTGATTTTAGCCAATGGAAAACATTAAGGAAAGAGGCTGACCAAGCCATCAAACCTTGTAAAGGACGTATTATAGCAACCGACATCCACGGTGGTGCCATTAATGCCATTCGCGAAAATGCACGCTTAGCCGAAGTTGATGATATTATAGAATTTAGAGTTTGTCCTTTTGAAGAAACTAATTTACCAAAAGAAGGTGGAATCTTAGTTATGAACCCTGCGTATGGAGAAAGATTAGGTGAAAATGAAGAATTGGTTTCACTTTATGCCTCCATTGGGGACTTTCTAAAACAAAAGGCACAGGGATATAAGGCTTATATATTTACCGGTAATTTAGAACTGGCTAAGAAAATTGGATTGAAAGCTTCTAAAAGAATTGAATTTTATAATGCTAATATAGATTGTCGTTTATTGGAGTTTGAACTTTATGCCGGCAGCAAACGCATTCCTAATTCTGACCCAAGAACAGAACGTAATAATGAGGAGGAATAATCTCTCTTCTAAAAAAACAAAAAAGGTTCTTTATAAATAAAGAACCTTTTTTTATGCCATAATTAATGTTATTCCACTTCGTATAAACTTCCTTCTTTTAGCTTTTCTGTATTTTCTGCTAATTGAAGTGCATCAATTAATGGGTCAACATTACCATTTAATATATTATCCAAATCATACAAGGTTAATCCAATTCTATGATCCGTTACCCTGCCTTGAGAAAAATTATATGTTCTAACTTTTGCGGAACGGTCACCGGTAGAAACCATAGTTTTACGTTTAGATGAAATTTCATCCAAATACTTTTGATGTTCCACTTCATATAATCGGCTTCTTAAAATTTTAATGGCCTTATCATAATTCTTAATTTGAGACCGTTCATCCTGCATGGATACTACAATTCCCGTTGGAATATGTGTTAAGCGAATAGCAGAATAAGTAGTATTTACCGACTGACCACCCGGTCCGGAGGAACAGAAGGTATCCTTTCTGATATCCGATTCTTTCAATTCAATATCAAAATCCTCTACTTCCGGTAAAATGGCAACCGACGCTGCAGAGGTATGCACCCTACCCTGCGATTCCGTGGAAGGTACACGCTGTACTCTATGCACTCCGGATTCATATTTCATTCTGCCATAAATCTTATCCTTGCCGGAAACACTTAAAATAATTTCTTTAAAGCCTCCGTTTGTTCCTTCGTGCAAATCAATAATCTCAACCTTCCAACCTTTAGCATCAAAATATTTTGAGTACATCCGATACAAATCACCTGCAAAAAGTGAGGCTTCGTCACCTCCGGTACCTGCTCTAATTTCAACGATAGCATTTCGATCGTCCATTGGGTCTTCAGGGACCAACATCAATTTAATTTCATCTTCCATCGGACCTTGCAATGAAAATAATTCATCAAGTTCCATTTTTGCCATTTCGCGAAACTCGGGATCTTTTTCCTCTGAAATTATTTTTTTATTAGTATCCATATTACTTAATAAGTCGCGATACTTCCGGTACATTTCAGTGATTTCACTAAGCCCTTTATACTCCTTATTTAATTGAGTAAATCTTTTCATGTCGGTAATAATGTTAGGATCCGTTAATTGCTCTCCTACATCTTCCCAACGGGCATTAATTTCTTCTAATCTCTTTAATAAATCCATAATCTTATATTTTTACAAGCCCTATCTTGTAATTTTTTAATTCAAATAACTTTTAATACTCTTAATTCTTTGTACCCATATACGATGGGCTAAAAATTTTACATCTTGTGCATCCTTAATTTCAAACGGCAAAGCCACTATCTTACTATCATTCGTCAATAAATCATAAAATACTAATGCACTTCCGTTAAATGCAATCACAGTATTTTTAACCACCTGAAATCGAGAAAGGTTCTTTAAAGGTATCTTTTTATAATAAGCACCATATTGATCAAAAATTAAAATTCCTTCGGAAGGTACACTTAAAAATACCCATGGTGATTTTTCAAGCATATAAACGGAATTTAAATCCCTAATACCACAACTTGGCAAATTTGGGCTTTCGCCTTGCAAATTTTTATCCGGATCCAATCTTTTTAATTTTGCATCTTGAATATCATAAAACCAAAAACCGCCGGATTCACTTCTACAGGCTACCCCAAATTGACTTACCCCACTGCCATCTAAATTTAATTCGGAAACTACGTTTAATAAATTATCAGTAATCACCACTTTATTTTGGCTACTATAAAACACTTCAGTATTTAATGGATTGCTCACATCTATGGAACTAATTTCACCATATCCTGAAAACCTTCTATCGGCCACTTTTATACCCAAGGAATCATATTTTATAATCGAGCTACCCGGGGTAATAACATATAAGTTTTTTAATTCGTCTACTTCAATAAATTTAATGGTGGTATCCACTTCAAAAACGGCAGGTACCGTTTGTGCATTTATTAATGAATAGCAAAAAAGAAAACTTAAAATAAACACTATTTTTAAATACTCGCCAATAAAAAGCCTTGTTCCATGCTGGGAACTTTGCCTATTTTGGTTCTTTAAATATTTAATATTAATGTTCATATTTTTTCAGTTCAAAATGGTCTCCATCCCAAACGCCGTAGGTAAAATAATTTATCCAATCACCAAGATTAATATAATGACTATTTTCAGCAATTTTTAAATCTAAAGGATAATGCCTATGTCCGTAAATAAAATAATCAAAATGATTTGATTTTAATAATTCCTTGGAATGAATAATTAACCATTCCTTATCTTCTCCTAAAAATTCAGCATCCTTTTCACCGGTATGCGCGCGACTTTTCTTAGAAAAAAATTTGGCCAAACTTACACCTGTATCAGGATGTAGACGCCTAAATAACCATTGATTAAATTTACCGACAAATATTTTTTTCATGAATTTAAATCCATGGTCACCGGGACCTAATCCGTCACCATGGGCTAAATAGAACCTTTTGCCGTTAAATTCCTTAATTATCGGACCATGATATACATTGCATTGTATTTCATTCGGTAAATAATTACGAATCCATAAATCATGATTCCCTGCAAAAATGGATATTTTTATGCCCTGATCAGAAAACTCAGCCAGCTTACCAAGTAATCGCACAAATCCCATAGGAACAACATTTTGATATTCAAACCAGAAGTCAAAAAGATCCCCCATAAGATAAATTTCAGCCGCATCAGGCTCAATTTCATTTAACCATCGGATGATCTTTTTTTCACGGATTAAGGATGCCTCGTGGTTGGGGGCACCCAAGTGAAAATCTGAAGCAAAATATATTTTATTCTTTGAATTCATTGCAAACACTAATTAGTAGAGCGGGGTTTAATCATTATATGATTAAAACAAGCTAATGTTGCCTATCTTCATCCAAGATGAAAAGATATAACTCCTTTGGGCCATGTGCACCCAATACTAATTCGCGTTCAATATCCGAGGTACGACTCGGACCGGTAAGAATACTCCATGAGGAAGTTTGAGTTCCATCATTTTTTTTGAAATAATCTTTAAAACCGTATTCTAATTGATTTCGATAAGATATCACTACATGCACCGGAGGAAATGCACTGATGGCTCTTGACAAGGTATTTTTGGTATTAAGCAAAATACTTCCTGTTCTGGCAACTAAGGCATCGCATCCTGTTATTCCAACGTCTGCAACAGTACTTTCTTTGGCGTCGAATAAAAAAGGAAACTCACATTGCTGCAAAAGATTCTTTAGTCCATCCTCCAAACACAATACTTGCTGCCATCCTTTCATTTCTGCAATGGATAAAAACATTTCCAGAAAATGATAAGGGTTTCTGCAAAACATTATTTTACCGTCAGCCGCTATAAAATTATGATAAAACACCTCCAGTAAAGGTCTTTCATCTTTCACAAAAACATCAGAATCAAAATCCAATTCCGGATTAAAGAAAATATCCTTCTGAAGTAATGCTTTACGCAACTTCTTTAGGACTTTTTCTTTTGAGCTTACCGGATCAGACATTTTATAAAATTGAGCGCTTAAATATTATGCTTCTTTCGGTTCTGGGGATTCCAACTTTGGTTCCTCTTTAATACTTTCAACTGCATTGTGCACAATTACTTCCGGCTCTTGAATATCAAAAGGTCTTTTACCCAATAATACTTCCAAATCACTTTGGAAAATTATTTCTTTATCCAAAAGCATCACAGCTACATTTTCCAATTGTTCACGATGTTGTAACAATAAATTCTTTGTTCGAGCGTAAGCGTCTTCAATAAATTTACGAATTTCGATATCTATAATCTCTGCAGTTTTTTCAGAATAAGGTTTAGTAAATCCATATTCATTTTGAGGATCATGATAGGAAATATTGCCTACTTTCTCATTCATGCCGTACATGACAACCATATCAAAGGCTAAGCGCGTAATACGTTCCAAATCATTTTGAGCACCGGTGGAAATCCTATTAAATACGATATCCTCCGCTACTCTACCACCTAGAGCCATACATACGGTATCCAATAATTGTTCTTTGGTATATAAATATTGTTCTTTTGGCAAGTACTGAGCATATCCCAATGCAGCCACGCCGCGAGGCACAATAGAAACTTTAACCAGAGGAGCAGCATGTTCCATAAACCAACCTACTACAGCATGTCCGGCTTCATGGTAAGCAACAATTTTCTTTTCTTCAGGAGAGATGATTTTATTTTTCTTCTCAAGGCCTCCAATAACGCGATCAATGGCATCATTAAAATCCTTCATCCCAACTACTGTTTTATTTTTTCTTGCTGCTATTAATGCCGCTTCATTACAAATATTAGCAATTTCAGCACCTGCAAAACCTGGGGTTTGCTCGGCAAGTTTGTGCGCATCTACATCATTAACATCAATTTTGATAGGGCGCAAATGCACCTTAAATATGGCCTCTCTGCCTACAATATCAGGTTTATCAATGCTAATTTGTCTATCAAAACGTCCCGGACGCATCAATGCACTATCTAATATATCAGGACGATTGGTGGCTGCCAAGATAATTACTCCTGAATTGGTAGAAAAACCATCCATTTCAGTTAGCAACTGGTTCAAAGTATTCTCACGTTCGTCATTGGCGCCTTGCACCAAATTCTTTCCACGAGCTCTTCCAATGGCATCAATTTCATCAATAAATATAATACATGGAGCCTTTTCCTTGGCCTGACGGAATAAATCACGTACACGAGAGGCACCTACCCCAACAAACATTTCTACAAAATCAGAACCGGATAATGAGAAGAAAGGTACATTTGCTTCACCGGCTACAGCCTTAGCAAGCAATGTTTTACCAGTTCCAGGAGGCCCTATTAATAAGGCACCTTTAGGAATTTTACCCCCCAATTCTGTATATTTTTTCGGGTTTTTAAGGAAATCTACAATTTCCATAATTTCCACCTTGGCCTCTTCCAAACCGGCAACATCTTTAAAACTGACATTAACCTTGGTATCCTTTTCAAATAAGGTGGCTCTACTCTTACCGATATTAAATATTTGTCCACCGGGACCTCCACCGCCACCCATTCGGCGCATGATAAAAATCCACAAAATAATAAATCCAACCAATGGTAAAACATATTCAGCCATCCAACGCAAAGTGTCGGCTCGCTCTTCATTGCTATATGGCGGTGCAGTTGCATTTGGATTCTCTTTCATTAAAGCATCCACCGCCACATGGTAGTTGCGATCAAATACATCTGTGGATAATAGCACAAAATAATACTGTGGTCCATCCTTTGGATTAAATAAAGGCTTTTCTCTTAAGCTTTTATACTCCGGGCTTTTTTCCAATACATCCTTATTTATGTATAATTCAGCTATTTTATGATTAACAATAGTGATTTTGGAAACATCGCCTCTTCTAATCATTACCATACCCTTATCCTCGGATATTTCTTCTGCACCTCCCGGTCTTGAAAAGAAATATGCGCCTATAAATAATACGGCCAAAGCAATATAAGCCCAATAAAAATTAAATTTCGGCTTCTTATTGTTGTTATTATTATCAGAAGTTCCAAACGGATCGTCCTGTATATTTTTTCGTTTTTTGTCTGTTTCTTGATCTGCCATTTTTCTATTTGCTTATTTAAGCTTGGTCTTCAAATTTTTCAACTTCAGCATCGCCCCATAATTCCTCAATGGCATAAAAATCTCTTTTTTCCTTGAGAAATACATGTACTACAATGTTTACATAGTCAAGCAATATCCATTCCTTGTTTTCATATCCTTCGCGGTGCCAAGGCTTTTCACCTAAGTCTTTACGAACTTTTTCTTCCACGGCAAATGCAATGGCATCTACCTGACGATCGCTATCTCCATGACAGATAATGAACTTATCAACTACCCGATGATCAAGTTTCGTTAAATCCAGGCTCAGGATATTTTTTGCTTTCTTTTCCTGCATGGCCTCTACTATGACATCGGCCAATTGCGTCAATTTGTCAGTAATCTTCGTGTTATCCATTCAATTCTGTGTGGGATTTTTTTAAATAATATGCAAAAGTAGTCATAAAGTTATATATAAGACGAAAAAGCCATAGTTCAGTTACTTCCTTCTTAGGGTTTCCAAACCAATCATTTGTTGCTTTTCAGTATCCCAAACCTTTAATTTAAAACAGGCCAATATATCCCCTGGGTTCAAAGAGGTTGTTTTTGGATGTTGAAATTCTTTAAATGCAGCAAAAACCTCCGGTAAACGATAAAATGGGATTTTAGCATTAATATGATGAATATGATGATACCCAATATTTGCTGTAAACCAACGCATTATAAAATTCATTTTCATATAACTGGAAGATTCTAAAGCTGCGGCTGTATAGGTCCAATCTTCTTTCTCTGAAAAGGTAGTTCCCGGAAAATTATGCTGTGCATAAAATAAATAGGCACCAATAGCACTAGCTATGACGGAAGGAATTAAAAATCCGAGGAAAAACAAAGTTAATCCGCCATAAATCCATATTAAAATCCCAATGCTATAGTGTAATACTAAAGACAATACGGAATCCCAATGTTTCTCCTTACTACTTATAAAGGACTTAATACACATGCCGTAGGCAAAAGCAAAAATATAACCCGCCGAAATGGTTAATGGATGTCGGATAAAAAGATAAATTGCTCTATCTTGTGGTTTAGCCTCCAAATATTTTTCTTTGGTGACAATTGGAAAAGAGCCAATACTTGAAGTATAAAGTTTAGAATTGTGCTTATGATGATAATCATGTGAACGCCTCCAAATACTTAATGGTGCTAAAATATACAAACCGAAAAAAGTAAAAATCCCTTGTGCCAGCCAGGAGTTTTGTAAAATTGTTTTATGAGCGTAATCATGATAAATGACAAACATTCTTACAATATTTAAACCCGCTAAAATACTGCACACCCATTTTAACCATAAAGGTGTGTTCATAAAAATCCCGAGGTATAAAATTACAAAAGTCATTAAAGTAATTAAAAGATGCATCCAACTTTCTAATCTCTTTTCTTTAGCAAATTTTTGTGTGGCAAGTATTAAATCTTTTCCCTCCAACATTGGCCTGTATTTTTGTATGACGTTATTAACTTAATTATATTTTAATTTTATGCTGATAGATTCCGATTAATCCATTATTTGAGGTTTCCTGTGCTTCCATCTTCTATGGGTCCATAACCAAAGCTCCGGTTGCAATTTTATATCTTGTTCCAACCTTCTGGTATGCCATTCCGATATTTCATCCTCAGAAAAAGACGCAGGATTTTCAATTAATAGTTCATTTTTGACAATATAATGACCCCGCTTAGGTCTCCAAACCGAGGTATAAATAATAGGATAATTCATTTTCTTAGCAATTTTGGCCGTGCCTTTAAAAACGGGTGTATCCTGGTTCATAAATTGAGTCCAATAAGCCCCTTGTGGTTGCGGCGTTTGATCTGCAATAAAAGCAGTTGCGGTAAGCAAAGCTTTATCCCGAAACATACCCCTTAAAACTTCATTCATTGCATATAATCTATTGCCCAAACGCGTACGCATATAATAAACCAAATGATCAAATTTTTTATTGGCCAATGGATGATAAATAACGTACAATTTATGTAATTTTTCCTGACTAAACCTCGCGCCGGCCAATTCCCAATTTCCAAAGTGCCCCATCACTATTATTACACTCCTATGTTGGTCATAAAATCTTTTAAAAACTTCTTCATTTTCCATTTGAACATGCTTCATCAAACTTGTTGGATGTATGGTTAATGTTTTTAACGTTTCAAGAGTCAAATCACAAAAATAAACATAAAATTTACGCATGATCTCCTTGATTTCTTGTTCACTCTTTTCAGGAAATGCATTTTTTAAATTAGTATAGACTACCTTAGTTCTGTAAGCAAATACCTTAAAAATAAAAAAGTAAAAAAGGTCAGAAAGAAGGTATAATGCCCAAAACGGCATTAAGGAAACAGCATAAATAAACGGTAAGCTGAGATAATATACAATTGAGCCCATGGATAATATATGCAAAGTTAAGAAAAATAAGTTATCCTATAATACAAATAAGTGAACTAACTGAATATTAAAACATAAGGAACGATTAGTCCTAATATTTGAAATGGTATTTAAATAATCAAATTATTGTATATCATATACTTAACTATTTATCGCTGATCTACCCACTTAAAAATGGCCTACACTGGAAGCTGGATAGCTAAATAATTGAATTTGTAGTATTTAATAATAATAACTGTTTAAACGAATAAAGAAAACTTTATAAAGCGATTAAATAAAATTACTTAATTTCGCGGTGGAAATAAATAATCTATGACAACTGCTGGAATCCTTAAGGAACCCTCCCACGATAGGCGAATATCAATCATACCCGAATCTGTAGCTGCTTTAATAAAAATGAATATCAGCGTTGTAGTTGAACAAACTGCAGGCGCCGGTGCATTTTTTTCGGATGAAGATTATACCAAAAATGGTGCTCAAATAGTCAGCAGGACCGATGCCCTGAAAGCTGATATTATTTTTAGTATCAATCCTCCTGAAATAGATGATTTATCAAAAATGAAAGCGGGCACATTATTGGTTTCCGTAATTAATCCTTTGGTAAATACCTCCTATGTTGAGGAATTATTAAGCCGAAAAATTAATTGCATGAGCTTGGAAAGCGTTCCAAGAACGACCAGAGCACAATCCATGGATATTTTATCCTCCATGGCCACGGTTACCGGATATAAAGCAGTCTTATTGGCTGCTTCTAAATTACCTAAATTCTTCCCATTATTAATGACTGCCGCAGGGAGCATTCCACCGGCTAAGGTATTAATTTTAGGGGCAGGCGTTGCCGGATTGCAAGCCATTGCCACCTGTCGTAAATTAGGAGGCGTTGTTGAAGTTTTTGATGTACGATCTGCCGTTAAGGAAGAAGTAAAAAGCTTAGGCGGTACTTTTATTGAAGTAGAAGGTGCAGCAGAAGATAAAGCTGCCGGAGGATATGCCATTCAGCAAAGTGAAGAATTCTTAAGAAAACAAAAACAATTAATTCACGATCATGCTATCAAAGCTGATGTGGTAATTTGTACTGCTCAAATCCCTGGTAGAAAGGCTCCGGTTCTGCTTACTAAAGAAACCGTAGCAGCTATGAAAAAAGGCTCCGTAATTATTGATTTAGCAGCTTCCTCAGGAGGCAATTGTGAAGTAACTCAAAACAACGAATCTCTTGATATGAACGGCGTATTAGTTATCGGAAATTCAAACCTAGCCTCCGAAATGCCGGGAGATGCCAGTAGAATGTTTTCTAAAAATATTATGAATTTGATGAAAATAACCTTTACCAAAGAAGGTGCAATTCATTTGACCAAAGAGGATGATATTTTAGCAGAAACCGTCATTACTAAAGATGGTGAAATCTGGAATTCCAGAGTAAAATCACTTTTACAACCGGCTACTGTTGCCTAAGTACTATATTAAATAAATAAAAAGATGGAACAGGTTATACAATTTTTAGGACTACATATAGAAATGATCTATATTTTAGCCCTCTCTATATTTCTGGGTATTGAGGTTATTTCTCACGTACCTGCAATTCTACATACTCCCCTTATGTCGGGTGCCAATGCCATCCACGGTGTTGTTATTATTGGAGCCATCATCGTAATGGGCGAAGCAGCTCCTGATAATTATTTAGCTTTATTCTTAGGATTTATAGCTGTAGTAATGGGTACTCTAAATGTGGTTGGTGGTTTTGTGGTCACTGACCGCATGTTAAAAATGTTTCAAAATAAAAATAAGAAAAATTAAATTTATCCTTCTCAGCAGGATATAAAATTAAGAATATAATCATGGGCGTAAATATATTACATTTCTCCTACCTCATAGCTTCCATCACTTTTATCCTCGGACTAAAAATGCTGAGTCATCCAAAAACGGCACAAAGAGGAAATCTAATTGCTGCTATTGGGATGTTCATTGGTATTGTGGCTACTATTTTCTTATATGAAAAAGATGGTAACCATTTAGGCAATTATACATGGATCTTTAGCGGAATGGCAGTGGGTACCATTGTTGGTACCTTAATGGCTAAAAAAGTTAAAATGACAGCCATGCCGCAGATGGTTTCTTTCTTCAATGGCATGGGTGGTGCGTGTGCAGCTATTATATCAATTGTTGAATATAATCGCTTAGCAAACGCTGGAATTAGTTTTGATGCCAATACCATGAAATTGGAGGTGCTTACCATTTTATTAGGACTAATAATTGGTAGTGTATCCTTTGCAGGAAGTATTATTGCGTATTTAAAACTTGAAGGTAAATTAGGCGACAAGTCTTTACCGGGAGCTCAAATTATTAATTTAGTATTATTGGCAGGATTATTAGTCCTTATAGGTTGGTTAATATCCTTGGGTCATGCTAATATGGCCTATATTGCCATATTAATTGTATTTGCATTACTATATGGAATTTTATTTGTGCTGCCCATTGGCGGTGCGGATATGCCGGTGGTCATTTCCCTTTTAAATTCTTTTACAGGTATGGCTGCTGTTTTTGGTGGCTTCCTTTATAATAACCAAGCTATGCTTACCGGTGGTATTTTTGTTGGTTCAGCCGGTACTATTTTAACGATCTTAATGTGTAAAGCCATGAACCGCTCCTTAACTAATGTTATTATCGGCTCCTTTGGCGGAAACAAAGCTGGTGATGCAAGAGAGGTTAGTGGTACCATCAAAGAAATATCCTTAAATGATGCTGCTGTTTTAAGTTATTATGCCCAAAAAGTAATAATTGTACCGGGTTATGGATTAGCCGTAGCCCAAGCACAACATACTTGCCATGAATTTGAAAAAACCTTAGAGGCGAATGGCGTCATTGTAAAATACGCTATCCATCCTGTAGCTGGACGTATGCCGGGTCATATGAATGTACTTTTAGCAGAAGCTGACGTGGCTTATGATAAATTACTAGAAATGGAAACAGCAAACGAAGAATTTGCTACTACAGATTTAGTATTAGTTATTGGTGCAAATGATGTGGTAAATCCCGCTGCTAAAAATGATCCTGCATCACCTATTTATGGTATGCCAATTTTGGAAGTAGAACTTGCCAAAAATATTATTATTTTGAAAAGAGGTATGGCAAAAGGTTACGCCGGAATTGAAAATGAATTATTTTATTCTGATAAAACGCGTATGCTATTTGGAGATGCTAAAGTTTCTTTACAAAACTTACTTTCTGAAGTTAAGTCCCTATAACAAGGACCAAAATTATATAAACAAAAAAAATCCTGATACCAGGATTTTTTTTGTTTATGGCTATACTGTTTTACTTACTTTTTACTTTTAATATAATCATCTGTTAATGCTTCCAAAACCCCTAAAGGAACTGCTCCTGAAGTTAGAACCACATCATGGAATTCGCGGATATTAAATTTAGTGCCTAATGCATTTTTGGCCTTCTCACGTAGTTCCAATATTTTATTCATTCCCACCTTATATGCTGTAGCTTGGCCCGGCCAAATAATATATCTTTCAATCGCTTTTATACATTCTCCCGGTGGTTCTGCAGTATTTTCTTCAAAGTACTTAATCGCTTGTTCTCTGGTCCAATGCTTATAATGAATCCCGGGATCAACCACCAAGCGAGCGGCTCTTAATAATTCCATACTTAAACGACCAAAATCTTGAACAGGATCTTGGTACAAATTCATCTCCTTGCCTAACCTTTCGGTATATAAACCCCAGCCTTCTACGTAAGCTGTATATTCACCATATCTTCTGAATTTAGGAACATCTTTCAATTCCTGAGCAATGGCGATTTGCATATGATGTCCGGGGATGCCCTCGTGATACGCCAAGGCTTCTAATTGATACACCGGGATGGCACTCATATCCGATAAATTAACATAAAACCTTCCCGGACGCGAACCATCAGGTGCCGGCTGATCATAAAATGCCTGACCGGTTGATTTTTCTCTGAAGGCTTCTACGCGTTTTACAACAATAGGTGCTTTAGGTTTAGTTATAAAAATCTCATCCAAGCGATTTCGCATATGGTCAATATACCCTTCTGCCTGATGTAGAAATTTTAATTTATCGGCCTCTGAATTGGTATAAAACGAAGATTTATCAGTGGACATAAAATGCAAAAATTCGCTCAAGTTATCATTTTTATAATGAAGCTTCTTCATGATCTGATGAATTTCAGCATGTATCCTGGCCACTTCCTTTTCACCTAAATTAAATATTTGTTCCGGAGTCATATCCGTGGTGGTCATTTCCTTCACTTGCTCCTTATAAAAGTTATCTCCATCCGGAAATTTCCAAGCACCGGCATCATTGGTGGCTTGAAGTTCTAATTTTTCCAAGGATGCGATCAAATTTTCGTAGGCAGGTTTTACTGAATTCAGTAGTGCTTTATTCGCCTGTGCCTGCAATTCCTTTTTAAGTTCAGGCTTTAATTTTAGTTTATCAATTTTAGTATTAAAATCAGCGAGAATATCGCAATCCTCCTTAGATTGGTCAAATGGTTTTCCTTTAAGTACATTTTTACAGGAGGTAATTACTTTAGGAAAAACAAATTTTGGCGTCAATATTCCTTTGGAAGCCCGAACTTGAATTTTTACAATCAATTGTTGAAAAAGTGAATTTACTTTTTCAAGTCTGCTGATATAGTCTTTGGCATCTTGCAAACTATCTATTCTATGCACATTCATTAAAAAGGTAGGAACTTCAGCATGCAATCCATCTTCTTGATTTACAACATAATTATAATATAAATACTTTTGTCCGGCTATACGTTGTTCGCAATTATACTTAAATAATTTATAACTGATTTTTCCTTGCGCATTTAAAGAATCAGGATGAATGGAAGTTAACAAATATTTTAATTGGCTTTGAATTATTTTAGTATCCTCCATAAAGAAACTGTCTGAAATATCATCCCAAGAACCATAATTCTTTTTGATACCTAAATAAGATAATTGCATAGGATGTCTATTACAAATAACATCAAAAGAACTATCAAAAAATTTATTGGCCTGTGCGGTATATTTTGATTGGATTTTTGAATCAAGCACATGATTTCGATTATCATGATGCTGACAAGAAACTAAGTTTAGCCCAAGCAGAACAAATAAAAAATAGAAGGGATAATAAATCTTCATTGCAAAAAATATGTACTAAGTTTCTACAATATTAGTGAATATCTCTGAAATGCACCACCATACAATAAGTATAAACATACAAAAAGAGCATATTAAAGCAAATTTTAGAGATTAAATTTATAATTTTTCATTATTATTGCAGATATAAATTTATGAGCAAAAACAATAAAAAGACATCCGCGAACACTGCTCCAAGTACTAAAAGTATCAAAATGGATATTGAATCCATGGGAGCAAAAGGGGAATTGAAGGGCATTTTAGGTCAAAGCCATATTCAAGCATTGATCATTTTTATTTTAGCATTTTGCGTTTATGCCAATACGATCCCTAATTTTTATGTCCAGGATGATGCCGCGGCCATTCAAGAAAATAAACTAGTGCTTCAAGGGGTACACGGTATCCCAAAGCTATTAACTACCGGATTTATTTATGGTTTAACCGGCTCCAATGAAGGTACCTACCGACCGGTATCTTTAATTTCTTATGCCGTTGAATATAGCTTATGGGGAGAAAATCCTCATTTAAGTCATTTAATTAATATTTTGCTTTTTGCCATTACGGTAGTTCTATTATTTTATACCCTGCGCCTATTATTTGGTAAAAACTATGGATTATTATGTTTTATAACGGCATTATTATATGCAGCACATCCCATCCATACCGAAGCTGTATCAAATATAAAAAGCAGAGATGAAATTTTAAGCTTTTTATTTGCCTTAATTAGCCTATTCAGCTTTTTAAAAATTGCAAATAATTATAAAGGTAATTTCCTGACTAAAGATTATGCGTGGATGGTAGTAGGCATGCTTTCCTTCTTCGTTTCTATGGCATCCAAAGAAGGGACATTGCCATTTATCATTATAATACCTATGACCATTTATTTCTTTAAAAACTCAGAAAAGAAATTAATTATCGGAAGTATTATTAGCGTAGGTGTAGTGGTTTGCGCCTATTTAATGGTTCGTTATGAATTATTTGGCAGCATCAAAAATGTACATGTCACTATTCAAAAAACGGACAATATTTTAGCTTATTCTGATGGTGGCAGACAACCTTTAGCAACTGCATTTGTAATTCTTATCAGATATATTATTTTATTAATCTTTCCACATCCTTTATCCTATGATTATTCATTTAATCAGTTACCCTTATATAAATGGACCGATTGGCAGGCCATTGGCTCATTGCTCTTAATCATAGGAATATTGATTTTAGGAATTATTAAAATTATGAAGAAAGAAATTATTGGATTTGCAATTTTATTTTTCTTTTTAACCATTTCTGTAGTTGCCAATATTTTTATGATTATTGGTTCCTCCATGGCTGAACGTTTTTTATACATGCCATCAGTGGGTTTTTGCTTAATATTATCCTATTTTATTGTTAAGTATTTATTCAGGCCCAATCAAGAAGGAAAAATCTCCAATATAGGTTGGATAATTAGTTTGGTAATTTTAAGCTTATATAGCATTAAAACATTTTCCAGAAATAAAGATTGGAAAGATAATATTACCTTGTATACGGAAGATGTAAAACATGCTCCCAAAAGCGCACGAACACACTACTCTTTGGGTACACAATTAAATGTTAATGCTCGAATTGAAAAAGACACGGCCAAACGTAGAGAAATGAGATTGGTGGCAGAACAGGAATTATTAAAGGCATTAGAAATAAATCCAGAGTATCCGGATGCCATGATAAATTTAGGAAACGTGTATCATGAATTAGGTGAGTTTGATAAAGAATTGGAAATGCTTAGCCATGTAAGCAGTGATGCAAAAGGAACTGCTCAAGTTTTATTTAATTCCGGCAATGGATTTTTAAGTAAAAATGATTTTAGAGGAGCCATCAGACAGTATAGATCAGCATTAAATTTAAAGCCAGACATAACGATGCCTTATGTCAATATGGGCATCGCTTATTCTTCTATAGGAATGAAAGATTCAGCTATCTATTTTTTAGAGAAAGCCATTGAATTGGATCCAAAACTTATTCAAGCGTATATAAATTTAGGTTCTGCCTATACTGCAAAAGGGAATCAATATATTCCTAAAGCGATTGATATTTATAATAGGGCATTAAAACTCGATCCGAAATCCGGTGAAACATATATTAACTTAGGTTCGGCGGAAATTAATGCTAAAATGTATACCCAAGCGATGGTGCATTTACAAAAAGGCATTTTATTAAAACCGGATGCACCGGAAGCATATTATAATTTAGGTTATGCTTATCAGTTGCAAAAAAATTATAATGAAGCGCTTTCCTACTATGCAAAAGCATTAAAAATAAAAGATACTTACTCGGAAGCTTATTTAAATACCGGCTCATGTTATGAGTACATGAACCAATTTGAAAAAGCAATTAGCTATTTTAATAAAGTAGTAAATTTAAACGTAAACCTTTTACAAGCTTATATGAATTTGGGATACTGTTATACCAAACTCAACAAAGCAAATGATGCTATTAACTATTATAATAAAGCTACAGAACTTTCTCCTAACGAATATCGCGCTTATGCAAGTTTGAATGGTATTTATAAAAAATTAGGAGATAAAGCCAAAGAAAAATATTATTATGACAAGTATATGGCGGCGAAAAAAGCAAATGGTGAATAAATAGTAAGGCCTTGATAAAAATTAAAAAGCTTGCAACAATATTGCAAGCTTTTTTTTTGTTGCCTACCCTTTATTTTTTTTGTTTTTATTAACGAAATGTGCCTTTAAAAAATGCTTGCAAAGGTGTTGCATTTAATATAATTTTTGTCTTTTCTTATGTCTTAAGATTAGTCGTAACTTTCTTTTTATCATTCATTTATAAACATCGCTTTAAAATTCAATATACACCATTATAGGTTTTAAAACTGACATTAATCATATTTGAATATGACACATGTCAAGATAATACCCTGCTATAAAGCGGCAACATTTGTGGCGAAAATATACTGTACATCCAAAATTTATAACGATGGAAAACGGATCTGAAAAAACACAAGATGAAATCCCAAATTCGAATCGACGGAATTTTTTAAAAATCGGATTATTAACGTCCGGTGCAGTTGCTGTTGGTTCATTAGGAATTCAAAAGCTTTTTTCCAAGGATGAAACCGGTAAAGGCGGAGTTAAAACTATAGTCCACACTAATGATGGTAAAGTTTATGAAGCCAATACTGCTCATATGAAAGAATGTGAAGTTACACCGGTTTCAAACGAAGAAGCAAGGCGCGGAATTCCAGGCAAAAAATTTGTAATGGTCATTGATGAAGCCAAATGTGACGGCTGTAAAAAATGTACCGAAGCATGCCAATCCATGCATTATATTCCTTCCGATAGGGAGTGGATAAAAGTATTTAAAATGCAAGACTCTGAAAGTACCCAACCGTACTTTTTCCCAAAACCATGTTTCCACTGCGATAATCCTCCATGTACCAAAGTATGTCCGGTGAATGCTACCTTTAAAAGGCAGGACGGAATTGTTTTGGTAGATAATGAACGTTGCATCGGATGTCGTTCATGCATGGCAGCTTGCCCCTATTCAACCAGGTTCTTTAATTGGACCCGGCCTGAAAATCCTCCTGCAATGGCTGGTATCACTTATTCTCCTGAACAAGGATTCCCGCGCAAAGTCGGTACTGTAGAAAAATGTGATTTCTGTCCTCATATGGCCAGAGAAGGCAAATTACCTGCTTGCGTTTCAGGATGCCCTATGAATGCAATTTATTTTGGTGATCAAAATGAAGATGCAGTAACCAATTCTTCCGGTGTTACGGTTCGTTTAAGTCAACTTTTAGAAGATAATGCCGGTTACCGCCATTTAGAAGAATTAGGTACTGAGCCACGTGTTTATTACTTACCGGCCAAAAACAGAAAATATCCTAAACCGGAAATGAATGGTAAGGAAGAAAAACATGCTGAGAAAAAAGCCAGCACGGAAATGTCAGGTATGAATATGTAAACTAATTAGAAATTAAAATGGAACAAAATACTATAAGCTCTAACATTTCTAATGGAACCATGAAAACCGGTTCGCATGAAGCAATGGTAAAAGCAAAAATTGAAACTATTCGTGAAGATAGTTTGCGCCCTACCAGAGTATGGGGTAAATCAACAAAATTATTTCTTGGATTCCTATTTTGCGTTGCAGGATGGGGCCTTTTTGCTTACGTATATCAATGCATCCATGGATTGGGTGCAACAGCTATGCGTAATTATGTATCCTGGGGATTATATATATCCACCTTTGTATTCTTTATTGGTATAAGTCACTCAGGAACCTTGGTTTCTGCAATACTTAGAATTACCAAACAAGAATGGAGAAGACCAATTACTCGTTCTGCGGAATTGATGACTTTTGTGTCATTATTATTTGGTGGTATTATGCCAATATTAGATTTAGGACGTCCTGATCGTTTACAAAATTTAGTAATACATGGACGTTTACAATCACCACTAATTTGGGACGTTATTTGTATTTCCACCTATTTTGTTGGAAGTACCATGTTTTTGTATTTACCTATGATACCGGATATGGCACTCTGCAGAGACCGCTTACCTGAAGGTTCCTCAAAATTTAAAAAATGGATATATACTAAATTGGCTATTGGATGGACAGGTACAACCAGTCAATGGCATAGGTTGGAAAAACTAATGAACATCATGACCATTATTATTATTCCAATTGCAGTATCTGTGCATACGGTAGTAAGCTACATATTTGCAATGACCTTAAGACCGGGATGGGATAGCACCGTATTCGGTCCTTACTTCGTAGCCGGTGCTCTATATAGTGGTTCTGCAACGGTTATTATAGCCATGGCAGTATTCCGTAAGTTATACGGTTTAGAAAAATACATTACTCCAAGGCATTTTGATTTAATGGGAAAAATAGTTTTGGTATTAACCTTAGTCTATGCTTACCTCAACTTAAATGAATATTGGATTCCTGCCTATAAGATGACCACTTCTGAAGGACATTTATTAAAAGATTTATTTTACGGTACCTATTCCAAAGTATTCTGGACATTGCAATTTGGCACAGTGCTTCTTCCTATTGTTATCATGTCCATTCCTAAAGGAAGAAGAATAAAACCTTTGATCTTTGCATGTATAGTAATTGTAATTGGTGCTTGGATTAAACGATATATAATTGTTGTACCTACCTTATTGCACCCATACATGCCCATTCAACAAGTTCCTACCGATTGGTCTTCCTATTTTCCTAATTGGGTAGAATGGTCAGTTACCTTTGGTGCGCTATCCGGCATCTTTATCGTAATTACATTATTCTCCAAGTTATTCCCAATGATGGCAGTTTGGGAAGTGGAAGAAGGCGTAGAAATTGATGAAGACAAACTTCTGGCCATTGAAATAAGAGATAAACGTGCCGCAGAAAAAAGAGGAGATATATCTGCTCCTATTGCAGCCAATTAATAACATTAAAAATGAAAATAATGAAAAAGTTTATAATACTACCACGGAATATAACAACTTCTTTGTTTGCTCTTACTTTAATGCTTATTGGTTATGCTGTATCTGCACAAACAAGTGAAAAAATGAATCCAAGCATTCAGTTATCAGTTACTACCAAGGCTGATCATAGTATGAGTGCTTCCGTATTTGTAACGGCAAATAGTAAGGCTGTTAAAAAAAGACAACCGGCAGGAAATGCTAAAATTAACTTTTATACTACGGCTAATGGAACTGAAAAACTATTAGGAAGTACCGTTACTGAAGGTAATGGTAAAGCTGAAATTACTTTTAAAGAAGCATTACTACTTGATACCGGTAATAACTATACTGTAATTGCTAAAATTGAAAATGACCCGATGTATGAAAATACTGATGAAGACGTTCATTTCAAGAAAGCAAATTTGACCATTAATTTAAAACAACAAGATACTTTAAAGTTAGCTATTGCTAAAATTACGAGCACAGATAAAAACGGCAAAGAAATTCCGGTTAAAAATACTGAACTAAGTTTCTTTATACAACGCTTATTCGGTGCTATGCCAATTGTAGAGGATAACAAAGTAACTACCGATGAAAATGGAGAAGCCACCTTTACTTTTCCAAAATCAATAACCATTCCCGGCGATGAGAAAGGGAATTTTATAGTCGTTGCTAAACTTATCGACAATGAAACCTATGGGAATATAGAAACCCATGGAAAAATCAATTGGGGCGTACCCGTTCCATTTGAAAAGAATCCTTTTCCACGTGCATTGTGGGAAGCAAACGCTCCTCCTGCCCTAGTGATTACTATTTGTTTAATATTTGGAAGTGTATGGTCTATTTACTTCTTTATGTTCATGCAATTAGGTAAGATTAAAAAGGACAAAGGAATGCCAAGAGTATCCTAATAAAACAAGAAAACAATTTTATATCAACAATTTAATTAATTATAGTCATGGGAATGTTAAAAAACAAGTTTCTCCAAATTGCCTTGCTGGCAGGCATGATCTTCAGCTTTAGTTATTGTACAAAACACAATCAAGTATTAGATCTACAATCAACAGCCACCACTCCAAATGGAACATTATTAACCTCAATTTCCGGTAGCCCTAAAGTTTTAGGTTTAGGTGAAGGTACCTGGGATGGAACCATAGAATCCGTTTGGGCAAACGCTCCTAAGCTAACAGTTACGGCAACCGTACCTGACTTAGGGAATAACACTTTTCCCGGTTTTGTAGGAAATTCAACCAATGTAACATTACGTTCATGCTATGATGCGCAAAACATCTACTTCTTAGTAGAATGGGATTGCGATAAAAACATGAATAGTGCTTGGTGGTATTTTGATCCTGCAACATCATTATGGAAACAAGAAACAGCAGCTCCTACTTTCGATGCAAACGGTATTATTACTCGGAATGGATTTGTTCAAGATCAATTTGCATTTATTTGGAATATTAATAATTCCTGTGCGGATTTTGCATCTCAATCATGTTATGCCACTTGTCATGCTAATACACCTTCCATGACAGTTGATCCAAAAACAGGAAACATAATTACAACTCCTGTATATAGTGGAAGTATGCGTACCAGCGCACCGAATGAAAAATTAGATGTATGGCGTTGTAGAATGATTACTGCTACCAATTACAATCAAATTAATGATTACTATATGGACTGGAATAATGGTACCGCCAATTCTAATGGATTCCATAAAGATGATCAAGGAAGTCCACTGGCCAATCAATTTGGTGGTGGTACCAGTAACAAACAATCTTTAAAAATGAATAATGCTGCCAAAACTAAAGTTTCAGTACCTATTTGGTTTATTCCGGGCAAATCTTATTACAATGCTATTTTAGCCAGTGATACTACCGGTAATGCTAAATTTATTATCGCAGTAGATTCCAATGGAGTATTACATTATGCCAATACCCGCGGTGGTGCAGAAGCAGGAACAATAGATCCAAATTCCGGAACTGATTATCAAAGAAACGGTGCCGGTGATGGACAATTCTGTATTCCTGGTTCAGTATTCGGACCATTTGTTGGTGGTATGGCTGATATCAGCGCTAATGCATATTATACAGGCAAAGGATGGAGATTACTTATTAAACGCACTCTTAAAACAAGCGATGTACTAGAACAAGATGTTGATTTTTCCAGCTTAAAAGATCAAGACTTTGGTATCGGATCATTCTTCAATACAGCAGATAATCAACATGCCATTACTGCATATTTGAAATTGACGTTTAAAAAATAACAGACATAACTTTATTGAAAAGTATAGCATAAGTAATGCTACACATCAACAAATTAAAAATTAAGATTATGTCAAGAAATAAATTTAAACTAATATTTGCCTTTATTGCCGCAAGTTTACTGATCATCACCGCATGTGTGAAAGATGTAACAGTAACACTTACGGATAATAAAGAGGTAACCAAGAAGGTAAGTTTTTCAAAAGATTTGGTACCCTTATTTGTAGCCAATTGCGCGATCAGCGGATGCCATGTTGCGGAAAAACAAGTACCTGACTTGGAAAAAGATGTAGCGTACAAGTCGCTCATGAATTTAAACCTAATCGATGTAGGTACTCCTGAGAATAGCACATTGTACAAAAGATTGACTGGTAAAATTACTCCTGCAATGCCAGCCGGTAAACCCACCAATCCATCCAATATCAATAATCTGGTGCTTGCATGGATTAAGCAAGGAGCAAATAACAATTAAAAACAACAGTAATGGAAAAACAGAAATATAATTTCAAAAAAATTGTCAAGGTATTAGCCCTGCTAATTATTGTCTTGAATGTAAATTACGGATTTGCTCAAGATAGTTCCGCAGCAAAAAGTGCTAAACCAAAACCGGTTAAAGGAACCTTTGCCAGCTCCTTGCTTATCGACAATGAAACCGTATATGTACCTAACCAAGGTTCAATGATTATGACCATCCAACATAGATTTGGAGATGCAAATCTTTACCAAGATATGTATGGATTATTCGCAATGTCCAGTATGAGAATAGGTGTAGCTTATGTACCTATTAATAACCTTCAATTAGGTTTTGGACTGACCAGCTATAATAATACTTGGGATATAAATCTTAAATACGCCCTCATGCGCCAATCCGAAGAAGGTGGTTGGCCAATCAGTATTACTTATTATGGAAATTGGGCCATCGATACCAGAGATAAATCCAATTTCGTTTCCAACTATGACAGGTTTACTTATTTTCATGAAATCATGTTTGCAAGAAAAGTAAACGATAATTTCTCTATACAAGTAGCTCCAACCTTAACTTATTTTAATAATGTAGTTGGATACATCAACTCTCAAGGAGATATTTTACCTACCATGAACAACCAACATTTTGCCTGTTCATTTATTGGCAGGTATAAATTGACTGACAAATTCGGTATTATAGCAGATTATGATCAACCGTTAACACAACATACTACCAATAATCCGCATCCAAACGTTGCAGGTGGTGTAGAATTTGAAACCTCCGGACACTCCTTCCAATTATTTTTCTCCAATTTTGGATTTTGTTTGCCTCAGTTAAACAATTTTCTAAATCAAAATGATTATACTAAGAAAGGAAATTATTTGTTCGGCTTTAACATAACCAGGAAGTTTAACTTATAATTTATTTATTAATATGAAAATCAAATCAGCAACAATTTTCACAATAGCATGTACCTTAATCTTTGGTGTAACGCTATTATTTGCACAAGGAAAACCATGGCAAGTACCTGATAAAAATGCCAAAGCGGTTAATCCTGTAAAAGCAGACGCAAAATCATTAGCCAACGGCAAAAAACTATATGTTCAATATTGTCAAGATTGCCACGGCAAAAAAGGTAAGGGTGATGGATCCAAGGCACCGGATGTAAAAACTACGGTTGCTGATCTAACAGTTGCTTCAGTGAAAGCAGAATCCGACGGTTCTTTATTTTATAAGATTTCTGAAGGCCGTAATGATATGCCACGTGCAAAAAAGGATCTTCCTGATCCAAGCGATATCTGGAGTATCGTAAATTATGTAAGATCACTTCAGAAATAAAAATCAAAATCTTAAAACCAATAACCATGAGTAGGCCTTTAGAAATAAAGGCCTACTTTTTTTTATAGTCTAATGTTAACTATTAGTTTTATTGGGAAACCAATTTAAAAAGAAAGCCTATCTTTCGATAGGCTTTCTTTTTATCAAGAACTAAAATTCTTTTTTGAGTCTCTTATCTGTTTTTCGATATGCCCATGCAAATATTAATGGGAATACCCATAAGGAAAATAACATAGCACATAAAATACCTCCTATAACTACCCTAGCAAGCGGTCTGGAGCTTTCTGAGCCAATACCGTGGGACATGGCTGCTGGCAACAAACCAACTGCTGCCATTAAGGCTGTCATTAATACGGGACGTATTCTTTCATTTACACCTAATTTCAAGGCCATATAAAGTGAATCTTGTTGACCTTTAATTTTATTGAGGTTTTCCTTAAAAATAGTAATGAGGATAATCCCATCTTGAATACATATACCAAATAAGCATATAAATCCGATACCCGCAGAAATACTAAAATTAGTACCGGTAATATGTAAGGCTAAAATACCACCCACTATGGCAAAAGGAACATTTAAAAAGACCAATCCGGCATCTTTAAAATTCCCAAACATACTTAAGAGTAATATAAATATAAGCAATAAACTAATCGGTACCACTTGGGCCAATCTTCCTTGAGCTCTTTGTTGATTTTCAAAATCCCCCTGCCAAGCCATGTTATAACCTCTTTTTAAGGTTACTTTATCGCCCACCTTCTTTTGGGCTTCTGCAATAGTACTGCCCATATCCCTTCCTCTGACAGAGAATTTCAGCGCAGAGTATCTGGAATTATCATCTCTAAAAATTAAACAAGGACCGGTTTTCTTAGATATTTCAGCAATAGACTTAATCGGAACTTTTGAACCATTTTGAGTAGGCACCAACAAATTTCCGATATCATTAGGATTGCTTCTGAATTCCTCCGGCAACCTTACACGAATATCAAATGTTTTTATGCCTTCATATAAGGTTGAGGCTGCTTGTCCGCCAATAGCCATGCCTAATACTGAATTAGCATCAGCTGTGGCAACGCCGTACAATGCCATTTTTTGTTGATCGAGATTAACATCAATTTCCGGCTGCCCTATATTATGAATAACGCCTAAATCTTCTATCCCTTTTACATCTTTTAAAATATTATAAACATCTTTAATCTTGCTCTCCATATAGTTTAAAGAATCCCCATAAACTTTTACGCATATAGAACCCTTAACACCGGATACGGCCTCTTCTACATTATCCATTATCGGCTGAGAAAAGTTAAGATTAACGCCGGGAATCGTTTCCAACTTGGCATTCATTTTTTCAATAAGCTCATCCTTGGTCAGCTTGGATTTCCATTCTTCCGAAGGATACAATAATACATCAAACTCATTATTATAAAAGCCTGCTACATCAGTACCATCATCCGGTCTGCCAGTTTGCGAAACGACTTTTTTAACTTCAGGGAAAGTCATTACTATTTTCCGTACTTGCCGTGCTACCTCTACCCCTTTAGAAAGTGATGCACTATAAGGCAATTGCACACGAAGCCATATGGCACCTTCATTTAATTCAGGCAAGAATTCCGAACCCAAAAATCTAAAGGAGTATAATCCAACCACCATAATAACTAAAGCAATACTAATGACTAATTTTTTACGCTTAAAGGAAGCAATAAAACCGCCGAGCATTATTTTATTTAAAAAATGGACAAACGGATTGTGTCTTTCTCTTACATTCTTATTTAATAAAAGCGATATGAGTACAGGAACTATGGTCAGCGTAGCAATTAAGGAACCTAATAAAGCAAATCCAAGCGTAAATGCCAATGGAGAGAACATTTTTCCTTCCACTTTCTGAAAAGAGAAAATAGGAATAAGCGCAATAATGATAATTACCTTAGTAAAGAAAATTGCCTTACCGCGTTGTGCACCAATTTTTCTTATCCAACCACCTTTAGCTCGCCTGTTAAATACCTCCTTGCCCATCGTTTCCGACTGGTGCGCCAGAAAGGCGAAGGCACCCTCCACCATTACGACGGCTCCATCAATGATAATACCAAAATCTACTGCCCCCAGGGAAAGTAAGTTGGCAGACATCCCCATTAAATTTAAACATATAAAGGAAAACAGCAAGGCTATGGGGATAATAAGGGCTACGATAAGGGTGGTACGCCAATCAAATAAAAATATTGATATAAGTACAATAACCAATAAAATTCCTTCAACCAAATTATGCATAATCGTATGCGTGGCGTATGAAATCAAATCAGCACGATCGTAAAATGGAATTATTTTGGTGTCTGCAGGTAGTACATCGCGATTAAGTTTCGCAATTTCTTTTTTAACCCCGTCCACTACCTCTGAAGGATTTTCACCTTTACGCATCACCACAATACATTCTACTACATCATCCTCATCAGTCACTTCTCTATTGCCTTTAGCATTAATTAAGGCATCACCTCTTCCAATCCAACCCAAACGAGGAATATTGGATATTTCAACCGTGGCTACATCCCTGACTAATAATGGCACCCCATTATTATTTTGGATAATAACATTTTTGATTTCATTGATGTCATTAAGCAGCCCAATACCTCGAACCACAAATGCCTCATCATTTTCAACAATCATATCACCACCAATATTAATATTGGTTTTTTGAACCGCGGTAAATACATCTAAAGGAGTAATCCCTAATGAGGTTAGTTTTTCAGGATTAACTTTTATTTCATACGCCTTTGATTTTCCTCCAAAACTGGTGACATCAGCAATACCGGGTACTGCTTTCAATCGTCTTTCAATCACCCAATCTTGCATGGTTTTAAGCTCCCTGGCATCACGGAAGGAACTTCTTAAAGTATAACGGAAAATTTCACCGGTGGGCCCAATGGGCGGTTGAACGGAAGGATTTACATTCGGAGGCAAGTTGGCATTGGAAAGTAAATTCATTACTTGTTGCCTCGCCTGCGGATCCTTTACATTATCTTCAAATAATATTTTAATAAAAGATAAACCAAATATACTGGTGGAACGTAAACTGGTTTTGTGCTGCACCGGATTCATTGCTATTTCAATAGGAATAGTAACGAACTTTTCTACTTCTTCAGCACTTCTGCCAGGCCATTGTGTAATTACATCTATTTCTGTATTGGTAACATCGGGAAATGCTTCGATAGACATTCCTCTAAAAATAATGACGCCGGATACGATAAGTAATGCGGCAGCAAAAATTATAAAGTACTTATTCTTTATCGAGAAACCGACTACCTTTTTTAAGAATTTATTCATTTCTGATTACTTTAAAAAATTAATTATTCAGTTCTCCATAAATCTGCAAAGCTTGTGAGGCAATAATTCTATCTCCAATCTTCAAACCTGATTTTAAATATACTTTATTTCCAAATGTATTCAGTACTTCTACAGGTGAAATGGATGCATTTCCTTTGCCTTCGTATTTTACCACATAATATTGGCTATGGTCATACACCAAGGCTTTATCAGGAACACACAAAGTTTGTTTATGTTCCGGATCGGAAACCGTTACCCTGGCAAACATCTCAGGTTTTAAAATATAATCAGGATTTGGCAATACGATTCTTACCTTAATAACCTTACTGGTTGGATCAAGTACGTTAAGTATTTTGTCTATTTTTCCGGTAAACACTCTATCAGGAGCCGATAATGTTCTTACTTCTACATTATCCCCAACATGTACTTGATCTATATTCGCTTCATATACATTCGCCTGTACCCAAACGTCTTTTAAATCAGAGATAGTAAATAAATTGGTAGTATTATCAGCTCTGATAAATGAATTATTGGTAATATTTTTTTGAACGATAAATCCGCTAATTGGCGATTTTATAATAAAATCTCCCTGAACATTATTACCATTAATTTTTAAAATCTTTTTTACCATTTCTAATTGTGCTACTGCTTGGTCGTAATTGGTTTGCGCAGTATTCACATCCAATATGGAAGCTAATCCACTTTTGTACAAATCCTGCATGGCCTCCAATTGTTTTTTAGTAGTTTTAACATTAGTTTCTGCTACTACTAAATTATTGGCATAACCAGCCATTTCACTACTTTTTACTACTGCCAAAGTTTGTCCCGCAGATACGTAATCGCCCAATTGCACTTTTATATCTTGGATATTACCACTCACCAGTGAATAAATATTCACTTGCTTATCTTGGTTAAAATCAACAATAGCAGTGAGGGTGATGGCATTCAATAAAGGACAAGTATTGACGGTATCAATTTTCAAGGTTTTAAGTAATGAATCAGGTATGGTGTACTTTACTTTTTCCTCTTGTTTTTTTTCAGTTTCACTGCAACCTTGTGCAAGGAAGGCAAGGATACTTAATAAAACAATTACGCTAAATCTGTTTGTCCTTTTCACTTTATATGTATTTATTTTTAAATTCATGATTAGATGAGATTAGTTGTTAAAAAAACTTGTCCCTGTTAAATAATTTAGATTTTCAAGTGCATTTACGCGATTAAATAAAATCGTATTGAGTTGCACAATATTTTGCTTATAAGAATCATAGAAGTTCAAGAAATTAAGTAAATTCACATTTCTCTTCATATAATTCTCTGCCATGGATTTTGCCAAATCATTAAATCGACCGGCAAAACTTGGATCAATTTCTTTATACAATTTATCCGCATCAATTGCTTTTTGAAAACCTCTGGTAACTTGCTCCTCCAAAGTTTTATGCGTTAAATCTAATTGCGTTTTATTATAATCAACCATAATACGAGAATAACGTATATTGCCCTGGTTACGATTGAAAATCGGAATATCAATAGCAATGCCGATGGAATTAAAGTTTGGAATATAACTTCCTTGCCTATCGTATCCTAAGGCAGCATTAATATCGGGCACCGCTATCGCCTTTTGCAAAGAATAATTAGCCTGACTTAATTCGAGGTTATCTTTTGCAATTCGCATATCCCCTCTATTAATATTTGCTGAATCAATAAGCAATTGTAAAGAAACCGATAATGGATTAATGGCTTGTACCTTTTGGGTATCCACTACAGGTTTAATATAGGTAGTTGGCTGTAATTGCAATAATAATCTTAATTGGCTTTCCTGATCATTCAAGCTATCAATCAAGGTTTGGTATTCATTCATTAAGGAATATAGTTGTGCTTGTACACGAACTACATCCGCCTCAGCAACGTAACCTTTACCTTCTTGCTGTTTGTAAGCGGCTACTATGGTTTTAAGACTACCAATTTCCTGATTATAGACCTTCTCGGTTTCACGCAAGTAATAAATATTAAAAAATGAAGTGCGTAAAGCTAATTTTAAGGAAAGTAAAGTTGCATATAAGTTATCCTCAGATAATTTATAATTCACCTTAGCAATATGAACCTGCTTACTGATTTTACCTGCCAATTGAATTAATTGGGAAATTTGCCCGGCCTCTTCACCATTCACGGCATCCGTTTGTAACCATTTCTTCGTTTGAGAATTGTATAAACCCTGAGCAATATTTAAATTCGGATTCGGCCAAAGTTTGGCCTGAAGAATTAATGCTTCAGTTGCACTTACATTGTATTTTAAAGAAAGCAATTGTAAATTCTTCTTTAGAAAAATATCTTCAGCCTCCTTCAAACTAATGCTTGTACTATCCTTGATGAGCGCATCATTAAGCTTTACTTGCCCAAATAATTGGGGCCCGAGTAACAAGGCAAGTATAATTGGAATAACGCTTTTTATATTTCTAATTTTCATTCTTGGGATTATAATTTTATAGATTTCAAGTTTGAGCAAACCTTTTCAACTTTTAGCCGGCACATTTGATTATTGCATTTAATTGGAAACCAATTCAAACAATAAATTATACCGCCACTACAGTGTAAAAAGTAGCATTCTATCAAATATCGTGCAAAAGAATCTTTGCATAATATCTTAATACTACCTTAACAAGAAACTTGGGGTGGAGGACTCAGCGTTTTCAAAATAATAGATTCGGGAAAAATTGGCCTAATTTCTGAAAATTGTTCCTTCACCACACGAAAAGAGATACTTGGAAGGAGCTTAAAAAAAGAAAAGAGGTTAAATCCTTTGGTAATTTTTACAACTATACCACCATCATAATTGTCTCTTTCCTCGTGTTCAGGAAATGCATTCGTATATCCTAAAATATTTTCGGCCACTAATTCAGTAATACTTTCAACATCATTAATCGCTAAATTTTCCGGCACATCATCAGAATAAGTATCCGGGGCATCAATACTCAAATTGAGTATATGCAGCGCCATACACAGACAAAGAACACGATGTAAATATTTTGGCCGGAACAATTTCATTGAAAGTGCAAAATTAGTACTTTTTTAATGATTTTTGGATAAAACTAATCAAAATCCATGCCTAAATACTAGCTTTTGAGTAAAAACTTATTAAAATGATCAAATGAAGTCAATACATCACAATTGAATTTCTGTGCTTAGTCAAACATTTAAGCATAAAATATATTATGCCTAAATGAGCCTATGATTTAAAGTCTTCAATCCAACCAAATCTTTCATTTATAATATTGATTTTTTCCTTTTCCAAGTAAGTCAGAAAGCTTTCTGCCACCCTGCTAAATTTTTTATTTTTAAGCCAAATCAGTTGCCAAGTCGATTTAATAGGGAATCCCTTCACAGATATAATTTGTAACTCTCGATTGTTTAATTCATTTTTTATACCAATTATTGGCATAATGGAACAGCCTATCCCTGCTATAACTGCTTGTTTTACAGCTTCATTTGTAGCTAGTTCCATCTTTTTCCTAACGGGAATCTGATGCTCATTAAAGTATTTTTCCATCACAAATCTGGTCCCGGAACCGCTTTCCCGATATATCATCGGCAATTCCTTCAAAATTTCACTGTCGTATATTTTATTTCGAAATTTTCTTTCTGTATTGGTAACTACATAAAGTTTATTTGTCATCAATTCCAAGGATGAAACTTGCAGATGATCCGGCAAGACCGTAACCAATGAAAAATCTACTTCATTTCTCTCCAAGCTTTCTAATACCCTGCTTTTATTGGTGACATCCATTTGCAATTCCACACCAATATTATGCTTTAAAAAGTTCGTCAAAAAATAGGGCATAACATACTTCCCGGTGGATACGACCGATATATTTAAACGTCCCGTCAGGAGCCCCTGATAGGCCATCGTTTTTTCCTTAATGGCATCCACCTCATTTAAAATCTTTTCGGCTGCTATGGCTACTTCTTTACCAAACTCTGTAATGTACCAGCGCCTGCCAACGATTTCTGAAAGGGGTACTTCAAACTGATCTTGAAAATTTTTTAATTGAATGGAAACGGCGGGTTGGGTTAAATGTAATTGTTCGGCAGCTTTTGTAATACTTTGTAATTGAGATACTTTAAGAAATACTTGCAACTGATGTAAAGTATAGTTCATAAATTTTATTTATGTTAATCATTGCAAATATAAATAAAATAATATGATAAAAGAATTGGAGATTTGCCCCATCAATAAAAAAAAGAGCGCTTATGAAAGAAAAAGACAAATTCAAATTAATTGATGGCGTATTTAAAAAAGAGGAGGCCCAAACCATTTTAGGAAGCCTGTTTGACTACAAAATAAATTTTCATAACAAGGAAATTTTAAGTACTCAGGAAAGAAATGGCAGTCCGCATCCGCATTCGGAAAGCAGGATACAAGAACTAAAAATGTCTAAAGAAAATCTGAAACAATTTCTCGCCAAACTGGAAGAAGACACCCAACTTAAAATTGAAAGTAACATCGAAATAAAAATAATTAAAACAAAACCATGAACATTGATTTTTTACTCAACAATATTTCCAACCCGGCATTTTTATTTTTTATCTTAGGCATACTTGCCGTAAAAATTAAAAGTGATTTATATATTCCGGAAAATTCATCCAAATTCATATCTATTTATTTACTTTTATCCATAGGATTTAAAGGTGGACAAGAATTATCCCATGAAAACTTTTCTCCGGAAATCATTTGGTCAGCCATAGCCGGCATAGCGATAGCCGTCTTAATTCCTATTTATACTTTTTTTATTCTTAAACGAAAATTTGATACCCAAGATGCGGGTGCCATAGCTGCTTCCTACGGATCAGTGAGTGCGGTTACATTTGTTACTGCTTGCGCATATTTAGAAACGCAAGGCTTAAAACCGAGCGGTCATATGGTAGCCATCATGGCACTCATGGAATCACCTGCCATCATAGTGGGATTATTATTAATTAATTTTTTTAATAATCAATCACATGAAAAAAAGCCCATGCGCGAAGTTTTAATTCATTCCTTAACCAATGGAAGTATTATATTAATATTTGGAAGTCTAATAATTGGATACTTTGCCAATGAAAGAGATGCCTTGGGAATTAAGCCGTTTACCAATGATATTTTTAAGGGATTCCTTGCAGTATTTTTATTGGACATGGGCATCACTTGCGGTAAAAGGTTAAATTCAACTTTAAAAAACGGGTGGTTCCCCTTGGCGTTTGGAATTTTAATTCCACTTATTAATGGTTGCATCATCTCTTTGTTGAGTGCATTAATTACGACAAATACTTCCAACCGATTTATTTTTGCTATACTGGCGGCCAGTGCATCTTATATAGCTGTACCGGCGGCCATGAAAATTGCTAATACCAAAGCCAATCCCGGACTATATCTAAGCATGGCATTAGCAATTACCTTCCCTTTAAATATTACCTTGGGAATGCCTATTTATTATGACTTATCACACTTTAATTGGTAATCAACTAAACATATAAATAAAAAATGAAAAAAATTGCAGTAGCTAAGGGAGATGGCATCGGCCCTGAAATCATGGATGCCGTGCTTGAAATTATGCATCATGCCGGCGCGCAACTCGAAGTGCAAATGGTAAACATGGGAAAACAGTGGTATGAAAAAGGGTTCTCCAGCGGCATGACACCGGAAAGCAAAGAAATGGTAGAATCTTACGGTATCCTCTTTAAAGGTCCTATGGAAACGCCTAAAGGCGGCGGAATGAAAAGTATAAATGTTACCGCACGCAAAGTTTGGAGTACCTATGCCAATAAACGTATATTTAAAAGTTTACCCGGTGTTAAAACTATTTTTTCTGAAGCAGGTATTCCTATAGATATTACAATTGTAAGAGAAAATATTGAGGACACTTACGGAGGAATTGAACATATGCTCACGCATGATGTTGCTTTATGCAGGCGATTTATTACCAGACCGGGTTCCATGCAAGTTCACCGATATACATTTGAAATGGCGAGAAAAAAGAATGCTAAAAAAGTTACTTGCGGTCATAAAGCCAATATTATGAAAATAACAGACGGTTTATTTTTAGAATGTTTTTATGAAGTTGCCAAAGAGTATCCGGAAATAAAAGCTGATGATGTCATCGTTGATGATTTAGCCATGAAACTGGTAGTGAAACCCAATGAATTTGACATTATAGTATTGCCAAATTTGCAAGGCGATATAATATCCGATTTATGTGCAGGATTAGTAGGTGGCTTAGGATTTGCTCCTTCTGCCAATATAGGAGATCAAATTTCCATTTTTGAAGCGGTACACGGAACGGCTCCGGATATTACGGGACAAAACAAAGCCAATCCTACCTCCTTATTATTGAGCGGAGCCATGCTATTACGACATATTGGTCAAAATGCCGCAGCGGAAAATATAGAAAATGCTTTAATTAAAACTTTGCAAGACGGTATCCATACACCGGATTTAAATAAAAATGAAGGCCTGGTAGTCGGCACAAAAGAATTTGCAGCAGCAATAATACAACGATTATCGGATTCAAAACCATATGCAAACAATGAAACCCATAGTATTCCTTCCCATGCCAAACCTACGGAAAATTTAATGATGGAAACTAAGTTTAATGGTACTGCTGAAATCGTAGGCGTAGATTTATTTATCGAATCCAATAAAATACCTGTACAGGTAGGACAAATATTAGAAGATGCAATAGATCATCAACTATGGAAACTGGTAACCATTAGCAATCGTGGTACCCAAGTGTACCCCACAGGTTCCATATATACGGAATGCATCAATCAATATAGGGTACGTATTGAATGTGCAACAAAGCATGGCACATGCAGTCAAAATGAAATACTGGAATTGGTAACAAAACTCAGCCCTTTATTTAAACTATGCTCTATAGAAATGCTGATGTCCTATAATGGAAAGAAAGCTTATTCCTTAGCACAAGGTCAATAAATAAATATTTTCTTTAGATATGCTTTGGAATAAGATGCTTTGTAAAGTATTCTTTAATAAAATGCTGTTGTTGTACTTCAGTCATTTTATCAGCCGGTTTAACTTCAATATTAATCTTAGAAAAAAGATGATCATCCTTCAAAAGATTATACAATTCATGCTTAGCATCGGTAGGACCAAAAATAAGGACATTATCGTAATCCCTAATAGCAGCAGCAATTTGTAAAAAATAAGTGGCTTGTTCATGATTTTCTTTATTGTGCATTAAACTTTCGCTCTTATTTAAAGATTTTTCCTTTTCAGTAAAATTAAACAATGATGTTATAATTTGAGTTTTACCGGGAACATTTGTAAATGCAATAAGATGAGCACTGGAATGATCCATCCAAATCCCTAAATTTTTAATTTTATTCATAATAAACTTGCTATTTTAAAGTTAAAAAAAAGTGGAAAAGCATTATACTCTAATATAATGCTTTTCCGAAGTTCAAGAAGAGATTAATCCGGGAAGACTAATTATTTTCAGCATGTTCTTTCGCATCCTTACGTTGCGCATCAGTTGCTACAGCAACATGCCCGTGAGCTTTGATGGTACTTAAAGCAGCTTTTTCATGATCGCCGTTTTCATGATGCTTTGCAGCTTCTTTATGATGCTTTGCGGCATTTTCTAAATGATTTGCAGCAGTTACATGATTTTCTGTTCCCTTTGTAGTTTCAGTAGTACCGTTATTCTTTGGGGAATGTACCGGGTTGGTTAAAGTTGGATTTGCCATAAAAATTAAAATTTAGTTTGTAACATTATTGTTACCCTGCAAAGATGAAACATTGACAAGATTACATCATTACATAATTAAGGAAAGAATTTATATAATTTATGTAGTAATAGACCACGCCGGAAAA
>CAIKRV010000060.1 GCA_903829945.1 uncultured bacterium
ACCGGTACCCGGTAATACGGCATTGGAACCGGAGATCCATTTGGTTAAAGTACCGGTTGCAGAACTGATACGCCAGTTCTTGGCATAGTTGTTCCAATGGCCACTGCCACCGGTAGCGGTGGTCTTAGAGCTATCAGCATCATAATATAAAGTGCTGACGGCAGAAGCCTTTTGTGTAACAAATACACAAAATACTCCAATAATAATCGTACGGAAGAATAATCTTAAATGGTGAGAAAAGGTCACCCTTAAGAACGCTTCTTTTAAAACATTGTAAAGACTCTTCATAAAATATGAAATTTGAAATTGTTTACGCATAAAATTGCACGAATGCATGATTGATGGTTTTAAATGGCTCATAGTAGTCCCTAATATTAGGTGTTACAAAATTATCTAAAGCCAAATTCTCCTATGGGACAAATACGTTTATGTTTGCGTTATTAAATCATAAACAAGGCGGAGGAAATACCAATATTTAATAATGAAAAATGAATAATGAATTAACCTATTGGTAATATAAAAACAAAAAAGGGTGAACAATTGTCCACCCTTTCAAGATTAAAATAAGGTTATGATTCTTGTATCTATTTACAATTCAGATTATTTTACAAAGCGGCTGCTAGTAGTGCCATTAGCAGTTACTACTTTAGCAATATATAAACCATTATTTAAGAACGCTAGGTTTACTTGCATATCACCGGCGCTATGATTGATGGTTTGATATACTTGTTGACCATTCATATTATAAATATAAAGGGAAGCTTCGTTGCTTGGCAGGTTGTTAAAATGAACATTTAATTGATCATTTGCAAACCAAGTTTTAACATTAGTATTTTGTTCAGTTTCATTAGCTACACCGGTTACAACTTTAGTCCCGGTAATAGAAAAGTCATCAAAACCATAGTTACCGCCAGATGCATTGATATATGCAACAAAGCGTACCATTAAGTTTTTAACATTTCCGGCTTTAGCAGGTAATACGATAGGAGTAGAGTCGTTTGCCCAGAACCAAAGTCCACCACCGGTAGTATCTTTTTTCAAAGGCGCTGTAGAATCCCAAGTAGTACCGTTATCTACGCTATAATCAATACGAAGACGATTATGAGAAGTAACATAATATTTAGCTGAATATCTTTCATTCCAGAACAAAGTAATGTTTTTGTACCCAAGCGTAGAAACACCACTGAAGGTAGCATAAACTTCTTGTTTTAATGGAGTGGTTTTGCTATCAATATATAAATTAGCATGACCACTTGCACCATGAGCAGTGCTAATTTTAATACTATCCAATACCCAGTTGGAGTCAACTTTATTAGGATTTGGCATATTAGAGCTCCAACCTTTTGGAAGTTGTGGCTTATTTGCTAAGTCAGATGCAGCATCAAAATTGTTTGAGTACAAAACTGTCTGAGCGTGAATAGAAGTTCCAAAGAATGCTGCAAACATAATTGCAAACATTGCGATTGATTTAGTAAACGTGATTTTCATCTTTGTAAATTTAATTGTTATTAATAGTTAATTATAAACTGGTCTCGAATAGTGGTTTTATTAGTTCCAATGGCTTTGTTATAACCTTCTTTCGGTAAATCTCTTCCATAAGAAGTAACGAGTACTTTACCGCTTTTATACACGCTAAGTACTACAAAACCAAAGAATGTATTTTCAGGAGCAAGTCCTTTGGCAAGAACACTGCCGCCGTGTCCGGCAATAATTTGCCAAGTTTTTGTTTGTGGTTTTATGCAATAATATAAATGATTATGTGCTGCAATCATTGCCGTACAATTTCCTTTTTCCAGCGTTGCCCAGAATTTATCCCTTTGCTGCATATATTCATCCAAACCTTTTTCATCCGGTGCAGAAAATCCGGGTTTATGCCCAATGGCGAAAATTGTTTTTTTATTTTGATTATTTGTCAAATCATTTCGAATCCATTCTGATGGTACCCTTGCTTCACGACCTGCCGGATCGGTATTGAGTACTATAAAATGCGAACCCTCATAATCGAATGAATAGGTTAATTGACTTTGGTCGGTTTTTAGACTATCTAATCCTCCTGCATGCGGGCCATTATTATTTAAAATATATGGCATCATATTTCTCACCCAAGTATCTTCCATGCCTAAGGTAGCCGGCCCACCTTTTTTGATCATTGATTCATGATTTCCCGGAGTAACGATGAGTTTAATATCTGTTTTCGCTAAAACGGAATTTTCATAAAGTTTTCTCCAGTGCCGAAGTTCAGCGCCGAGTTTTGCAGTATCACCTGCATAACCAATTACTAAATCTCCTGCGAAGAACAATAATTTCGGCCTCGGATTAAGATTTGCAATATCATTAAAGGTTTGCATTAACTGCTCGATATTGGCAGTACTAGGATTAATCAAAGTATTCGTATCTGCCTTATCCAATCGATTGCATCCTAAAACAGCAAATGAAAATAATACTTCATCATTAGTAGCGATAGACGGTGGAATAATGGCAGCAGTACGATTGGGTACTAATGCCATTAAAGATAATGTAAATATGACGAAGTAATTTTTCATTAAATAATGATTCTAAAATTATTTGTGACCTTGCCCATCAGAAGTGTAAGCTCCAAGATCAGCATTGTATGTTTTATTGCCGGCACCTATACAAGGGGAGCCGCTTTGCAAGTGAACATCATTCAAATTTAATACATTTGAAATATTCTTATCTAAAATTACAAATTTAGGATCTACCATAAATAAGTCCGTAGTTTGAACAGTTCCTGCATCACCGGCAGGATAGAAACCGGCCTTCAAAGAAGTATCTGTACAAAAGAATAAATTATTACCATAATGAGTATTGGTTAAATCTGCACCGGTAGCACCTTTTGTAATTCTAAGGCCTTGTTTGCAATTCACAAAAATATTATTGTAAACATTACCGGAGGTAAATAAATCAAATAATACGCCATTGCCCGGTTTAGCAGGATTACGAAAACCATTATTTACCACAGTATTGTTATATACATTTACATTGGTTTCCGGTAAAATAACCGGTGAACTGGTATTAAATTTTAACGCATTGGTGGCTGAACTCCATATCACATTATATGCAAAGTCTCCGGTAGTTCCGGTTTTTATATTAATTGCTTCTCCGCCGGTTAAGCCAATATATTCAAAGGTATTTCTTAAAATGGTTGCCTTCACACCATTTTCAGTTCTGATTCCGTCATTACCATAATAGGCAATTCTTGAGTCTTCGAGAATTAAGGTTCCGCCGGATTTACAACTTACCGCATAATTTGTTCCAAGTTGAGGTGTTCCTCCTAAGCTAACTTTTCCATCACCCTTGGCACCACCATATAAAATATTTGCAAAATGTATTTCTAAATAAAGTGATGAGTCACCTTCAATGCCTCCCCATGATGCACAAGATTTATTCGGTGCACTGGTATTTATTTTGTTGGCAGGAATTGTGAAATTTACCATGTTTCCTTGGGTACCATTAACGATTAATACCCCTTTTATGTAAAAAGAAATACCACTTAAATGCGTAGTATCCGGATTTAACATGATTATATTTACTCCTTCCTGAATATTTAAGGTATCTCCCTTGTTTACGATTACATCGGCAGTTACATAATAGGTATGGTTTTTAACCATGGTACCTTTGATGGTTCCATAAAGTGTATCTTTAGTGATACCATGCGCAACTGTCGGTGCAGTGCTTACAGCAGTTGCAATCACCGTACTTGGTTTTTTGCAAGATGCCAAAACTATGACTAAGGCCAATGCGCTTAGTAGAAATTTGATTGAGATTTTCATTGTTATATTTTTAGGAGTTTATTTATTAATTAAATCGATATCTTAAGCCCAATTGTAGGAATCTACCATAATAATCTTTTTGTTCCAATACCCCACTTTTTGTTTGTATTTCAAAAGGGGTATTAAGCAAATTCGTTAATTTGGTAAATATTATAAAATGCTTGTAAATTCTTTGTTCCGCGGAAAAATCCAAGGTGTACATATCTTTAGAATAATTATCCAAACCATAAAAAGGGGATAAGCTTTCAATACGTGCTCCGGTATATACTAAGCTGACTTGCGCATGAAATCCAATGACAGTATTTCTATAAATGATGGATAAATTACCAATATTTTTAGATTGTCCTTGTAGCGGACGGGTTTCTTCTTTAGTAGGTACATGATCTTTTATATTCGGATCATAATAATACTTTTGAGTATTCACTGAAGATTGTGTATAAGTATAATTGGCAGAGGCACCAAAGTTCCCTATAAAATATATACCCGTTAATTCAAATCCTTCAGAAACGGCATGCCCTAAACTTTGCGGCACCAAAAGAGGAGGACTTGCATTAATAATTTGTGTGGTAGATTTTAATTGGTCCTTATTGAGATATAATACATATTCAATTGGATTTAATATATCCTTGTAAAATAATCCTGCGCCAAAATGATTGGAACGACTTGCAAAATATTCGTATCTTAAATCATAATTATTCGCTTCCGTTCTGGTTAAATATGGGTTTCCATATTCATCGTAATATTCTCCAACAATATGGTAGGGTACCATTTCATAATAGTTTGGACGAGATATAGAACGATTGACAGAGAATCTAATATTTTGCTCAGGCGTTAAAACATATTTTAAATGTAAGCCCGGAAGGATGTCCCCATAATTAATGGTAGCAGTGCTCGCAGTTACGGAAGGTCCCGCTTGGGTTACAAAATTCTGGTAAGTCCCTTCATAACGAACGCCTGTTAAAACATCTAATTTACCAAAGCTGGTTTTCGCTTGAATATAACTTGCAAACACATCTTCAATGGCAGTATAATCATTTACACTATAAGCAGCAGTGGAACCATTATCCACAGAGGTATTGACCGGAACACTATCAATACTGGTATAAGGAGGCTTGGCTTTTCCGCCCCCGTAGGCTTTATCGCTAAGGGTATATTCGGTTTGGAAATTATCTCTTCTTTTTTCTCTATATAATACCCCTGCTTTGAAGGTCACATTTTTATTTAATATCATCGGGCGGAAATAGACATCCAACATCCCGGTCATATCCCTATCCGTATTGTGTTGCCACAAATGTTGGATATGATCTAAGTATGGAGTAGTAGTGCTATCCCCACCTTTATGATTTCTATAGCCTGTAAAATTAGTGACTACTTCTGCTTGATCCGGAACGGCTCCGGATGCGGTAGAATATTGACCGGTCCAGGATACGGAAAATAATTTTTTAGCAAAATCATGAAATCCTTGAAGTGCAAAATTGCCCAATAATTGTTCATGAGTTCTACTTCTTTCTCTATAAGTAATAAATCCTGTTCCCGGCACGGTTCTTAAATCATTAAGTGCCGTATCGATACTTTTGCGGTATTGATATTCGGTGGATTTAAGCAAAATGGCCGTCAATACTAATTTATTATTTTCATTAAAACGATAATCTAATTTATTGTTCCATCCAATTCTGTTGGAATTGATAGAATAATTTCTTTGTGTAGATTGATAAGGCGATGCAATATTAGTGGTCGGGTCAGGGGTTAAAATATAAAAAGTACCATTACTTGCCTTATTAATATCTTGTGAACTTATGGAAGTTAAAAATCCAAGTTTATTATTTAAAAAACGATCTCCAAATGTGGCACCCAAGGTATAGCCCGGAGGGAATGGATTATTGTTAAATTTCAAATTTCCTATAGTGAAATCTTTTGGAGTGGTTAAATAAGCACTTCCATATTTTTCCACCGGTGATTGCGATTGGACGACACTATGATCAAAAGAGGTGAATTTCTGATTAAATCCAAGGTCATTATATCCAATGCTGGTATAGGCATTAAGTAGTAACGAATCGGGTGCATCTTTCATCACCACATTAACTACTCCGCCAATGGCATCGCCTTCCATATCCGGCGTAATGGATTTTACTACTTCTATTCTTTGCAATAAATCAGAAGGTATAATATCTAATGGTACAAATCGAGCTTTCGGATCGGGACTGCTAATTTTTAATCCGTTTATTAAAGTACTATTATAACGTTTATTCATGCCTCGTATCACTGCATAAACGCCATTTTGATTGGCCTCGGTGGAAACCCCGCTTACCCTTTGTAAGGCATTAGCAACAGTGATATCAGGAGATTTTTCAATGGCCTGAGCACTTAATACCGTTATAATATTATCGGCATTCTTTTCTGATAATTTGGCGGCTGTTTCCGTTTCTTTGCCTGCTACACCGGTGACGGTTACATTATCAATTTCCTTAGCATTGGGATTCATGATTATTTTGAGATTAATCACTTCATCCGTATCTTTTGGTGAAATGGAAAATTCTTTTTCCGTAGGCATGTATCCGATAAATTGTACATCGATCAGATAGCGGCCCGCCGGAACACCTCTAAAAATGAAGTTTCCGGCTATATCCGTCAGCACAGCATATTTGGTGTTTTTAATGCTGACCTTGGCATACGAAAGTCCTGAATTATCTTCCGAGGAAAGGACTATGCCTTTAATGGTGGCTGCTTTCAAACCAAATGAATGCAGCATCAACATTAAGGAAATACTTAAAAAGTAGCTCGATCTAGAAATAGTTTTCAAGGGGAATTATTTTAATGCAAATGTCCCCGTACTACTTTAAGCAATTGTAACTGTAATATTACCAAAGTGCTAAGCATATATTTTGCAAAATGATGCCTATTATATAATTTAAATAGTTAATAATCAATAATATATTATATGCAAAACCAAACGTGAACCACTTAGCGACAAGATAATTATTAGATAATTTTGTATTAACAATTTGGATACATTGAAATCTTCAATAACATCCTTCAGATTTGTTATCAGCTCGGATTGCGCCTGATTTTCTTGTTTTGAATCGGAGGTTACCCATTATTTTTTTATTTTTCCTATATTTGCTTTCCATAAATTTATAAACCGAACACATTACTATAACGCTAACACCTTATAAAATGAGAAAAATTATTTCATTTATGCATATCTCTCTTGATGGTTTTGTAGCAGGACCAAAAGGTGAAATGAACTGGATAAAAGTTGATGAACCGCTGTTTGATTATCTCGGCCTGCGCATTGGACAAACCGATTTGGCCATGTACGGGCGCGTAACCCACCAGATGATGGATGGCTACTGGACGAATGCCTGGAAGAAGCCTGATGCCAGCAAACATGATAGAGAACATGCCAAATGGTACCAAGACGTACAAAAAGTGGTTTTATCAAATACTTTGACATCATCTGATGAGGGCAAGGTTAAAATTATTAATAATCATATTGTATCACAAATTAATGACATCAAACAGCAGCCCGGTTCCGATATCTTGCTGTTTGGAAGTCCGAGTGCTACCCATTCACTTATGGAAATGAACTTGATTGATGGGTATTGGTTATTTGTGAATCCCATAGTGTTGGGTGAAGGCATACCATTGTTTAAAAATATTCAACATAAAATTAATCTCAAGTTATTAAATACCCGAAAATTTAATAATGAAGTCGTCGAACTTGATTATATTGTAGACAGGGGGGAATAAACTGTTGTACTTCGTACGCACACGCTCTTTCTCAATTTCGCATTCATCCCCTCCGTCCGCTTCGCGTCCAGCTCCCCTTGCTAAGGTGAGGAGTTTTGACTTCGTCAAAACATATGATGTTCGCTGAGGTATGATGTTTCATTTTTGTTTGAATTTTTTAATTGCTGCGAATAATGTTCCGCTTCAGCGGAACTCCTCCACTTAGCAAGGGGAGGTGCCCGGAGGGCGGAGGGGATTGTGTTCTCTCTACGCTCTTTCTCAATTTCGCATTCATCCCCTCCGTCCGCTTCGCGTCCACCTCCCCTTTCCAAGGTGAGGAGTTTTGACTTCGTCAAAACATTTTATGTTCGCTGAGGTTGGTTGTTATATTATATTTAAATCAACTAATATTTTCTACGAATAATGTTCCGCTTCAGGGGTAATAATAATTCTACGAATTATAGCGGTCGGATCCGCCGCGGCGGACGCCCTATTGTTAACACACGAGAGCGCTTCGCTAAACTCGCGCGATCTCTTTCTTTACACTTAAATGCCCCTAAGTTTTTGTCAAAAAACTTAGGGGCATTCTTCTTCCTCTGCGATATTTTCCAATTTCGCTTGCAGGTAATCATGTACGTTTTTGAAATAGCGGACGCCGTCGATGTCCTCGTATTTACGAGCATTGTCAATGGCCGTACCCATGGCTTCTTGCTGTTTTGCAGCCATGGGCGGGTCGTTGGTTTGTTGGTAGGGATTATTTACTGGTGATACGGATGTATCTATCGTTTGAACTTGTTCCTTAG
>CAIKRV010000061.1 GCA_903829945.1 uncultured bacterium
CCGATCTCCTTACTTGAAAAAAGCTTATTCAAACAAGATCGTAAATAATTATTTATTAAATATTAACTAAGACCTGGACTAGGTAATGGTTTGTTGGAATCAAACAAAATTACTTCCTGTTTTAAAGATGGAATAATTGAATTAAATCCAAAAACATCCCTAATTTTATTACTGAAAGCATAGGCGGCATCAGATTCACCGTGGACGATAAAAATTCGCTCCGGCTTTTGTTTTAATCCGGAAATCCAATTTAATAATTCCCCTTGATCGGCATGGGCAGATAAGGTATCCAATTCTCTAATTTGCGCTACTACATTAAAATATTGACCGTGCATTTTCAATTCATGAGATCCTGCATGTAGGGCCCTGCCTCTGGTGCCCTCCGCCTGGTAACCTACCAATAATATAGTGTTATGTTCATTCCCAATATATTCCTTGAGGTAATGTAAAACACGACCTCCGGTCAGCATACCACTAGCGGCAATAACAATTTTTGGCTGCTTATTATGTTCAATAATATTAAAAGTTTCATCCAATTTTTTTACCATACGGATATTAACAAAAAATGAATCGCATTCCGTACGAGGAATTTTATGCCAATCAGGAAATTTGCGAAGAATTTCTGTAGCTTCCTCTCCCATCGGGGTATCCAAATAAACGGGAATATCCGGAATTTTATCGGTACGTTTTAATTGCTCAATTAATACCATCAATTCCTGCGCCCTGCCTACTGCAAAACTGGGAATTAATAAATTTCCCTTGCGCTGATAACATTCGTTAATAATTTCCGCCAATTGATCCAGTGCAGGAACTTTAGAATGCAACCTATTGCCATACGTAGATTCCATCAATAAAAAATCTGCATATTCCGGTCGTAAAGGAGGTGGAAATAAAACGGATGCTTGTCTTCCAATATCGCCGGAAAACACAATTCGTCTGCCATAACAATCCATCTCTACAAAACAAGCACCAAGTATATGGCCTACGCGTTTAAATCTAAAACGAATATTATCGGAAAGTACCACCCATTCATTATCTTCCTGATATTGGAATAAACCCAAAGCATGGTGTACATCTTCCTGCGTATATAAAGGTTGTGGATTTTCATGTTTAGAATATCCTTTCCTACGGGCATATTCAGCTTCTTCTTCTTGCAAGCCTGCACTATCTAATAATATTAGTTTTGCCAAATCAGCAGTAGGCGGCGTCATTATAATGCTCCCTTTAAATCCGGACTTTACCAATTTAGGTAAATACCCGCAATGATCCAGATGGGCATGGGTTAAAATAACATAATTAATGGCCTCCGGAGGAAAAGATAAATGTTCCCAATTCAGGTTTCGCAAAGGTTTCAAACCTTGAAAAAGGCCACAATCCACTAAAATATTCATTTCAGGGGTTTGCAATAAATGTTTAGATCCGGTAACGGTACCTGCTGCACCTAAGAAATTTATCTTGACAAGAGAACTATTTGACATGTGTGGGTAATTACTTACTTATTAAAAATAAAAAAATCCAAACTAAAACAATCATTGCTGCCTAGCATCAGCAAGAATAAAACTAAAACTAAACGTGGAAATACATATTGCATATCCCAAACCGGCTTTACCATGCTAAAAGCTAAGGCTACTAAAACCAAGTCTATCCCCAATAAGGAAAGTGAGGCAAATTCAAATAATCCAACTATTAAAAGTAAGCCGCCTATTAACTCAATAACTGAAGTGTACATAGCCGCAATATACAATACGCCACGCGTAATATGTTTGGCACCCATAGGCGCTTCAAATGCATCTACCACCCCTCTAATCCCTATTTTAAATAGTTTCTCATATCCTTGGAAAAGGAAGAGAATACCAAGAAATACCCTTGCTATTAATAATGCAATACAGGCACCTTCACCAAAGGTATTATTGGTGCAATCTGCAAAGAATGGAAATATATTCATACTAACCTTAAATTTTAGTTTGCAATATAAGTATAATATAATATCCTCATCAATTTTTAAGCAAAAATTATGGATTTGGGAAAACTAATTCAGAGAGAGTGAATTGATTATTGATTTTCAAATTACTTCTTTGCGCAGTTTCGGGAATACTCAATAAAGGTACGGAAAGCTCAAAACTTAAATCTTTAGTAGTACTTCCATTGACCAATCGATAAAAGAAACCATGCTTACGATGTTGGGTAATAATGAGTTCCGCTTTATGTTTTTTAATATATATTTCAATACCGGAAACGAAATTATTGCTTTCAGAAAAGAAAACTTCCGGATGAATACCTTTGAAAGCTTTGATAATTTTATCTCGTTTTTCAGGTATGCTTTTCTCGAAATATAACATGTCTTTTACCAAGCTTAAAACATCTACTTGCGCGCTGTATAAAGCTGAAATTTGATTTACCCATTTAATCGCTTCTTCGGAAATAGATTCTAAATCATAGGCAAATAAAACCTTGTTTAAAGGTCTGAATTTGGCACCTGCCGGAATCGTCAACACCGGGAATTCCGAATGTTTAATGAGCTCTGATGTGGTACTTCCAATCACCCGCTTAATTAAATTATCCGTATTAGCTCCGATAACTATTAAATCGGGATGTTTGGCTTTGGCATAGGCAGTAATTTGTTCATGCGGATTTCCTTCATTATAAGCTATAGAAACCTGCAAGGTAGGATATAAACGATTAATTCTTAATTCTAGACTTCTTAATTTCCTAAAACTGGCTTTCCTTAAATCCACAAAAGGCAAAGGTATTAAGTCATAAGTATTTATTGGAGTATAAGTATCATACGCATTATAAATAATCAAGCGAGCGCCTGAGATTTTAGCTAAATCTGCAGCATATTTTACGGCGTTATTGGCGGTTTTCGAAAAGTCGGTAGCCACTAAAATTAGTTTCATAACATTACTATTTAGTACGCTACAAATATTTAACCATTTTAAAGAATTAAATATGAGTATTGTCATTCCGATAAATGATAATTATCACTTATTAGAAGAAAATACTTCGCCTCATCAGAAAAATTTAGGCCACCAAAGTAAAGGTCCTTTCTAAAACATTTTGGACATCTTCCGGCATCAATGGTTTTGCAATATAATCATCCATTCCTATGCTTAGATATTTTAATTTATCTTCAAGCAACGCATTGGCGGTCATTGCTATGATTTTTGGTTTCTTACTTTGTAAACTATTCAGAATAATTTTTGAAGTTTCTATGCCATCCATCAAAGGCATATGAATATCCATAAATATAACATCAAATTCCTTGGTATTTAATAAAGCCAATACCTCCTCTCCGTTGGCAACAATATCGGGATTATAACCCATTTTATTCAAGGTTAAAGATAATAATTTTTGATTAACTGAATTATCTTCCGCTACTAAAATACGCAACGGCAACCTTTGTGCAAAACTTGCATCCAATCGCTTATAATTATAGGTGGTTTTCGGCTTGGAAATATTCTCTTCAATTTCTGCAAAATCTATATTCTTCAACTTTATTTTAAAATAAAAGCGACTGCCTTTTCCAGGCTCACTTTCTACGCCTATTTCTCCACCCATTAGGTGAACAAATCTGGAACAGATAGCCAAACCTAACCCCGTACCTCCATACCTTCTGGAAGCGGAATTATCTACTTGAGAAAAGGCCTTAAATAAATTATGAATCTTATCCGCAGGAATTCCAATTCCGGTATCAATTACGGAACATTCTAAGCCCAATGACTGATCTCCTGTTTCAAATTGATTAATCCTGACACATATTTGTCCTTCATCCGTAAACTTAATGGCATTGCTCACTAAATTTAATATCACCTGACGAATTCGACCTACATCGCCTACCATGGCCAGTGGAATATTTTCTTCAATATCCGAAAGTAAAATTATGCCTTTTTCTTTCGTGGAATAACTCATCAAATCAAAAACTTCGCGTACACAAGTTCTAATGGAAAATGGTAAATTCTCCAATTCCATGGCACCTGATTCCACTTTGGAAAAGTCTAAAATATCATTAATAATGGAAAGCAATATTTCACTACTGGCCCTAATCGTATTTATATAATCAATTTGCTCATTACTTAAATTGGTTTCCAACATCAATCCGGTCATCCCTACTACCCCGTTCATTGGTGTTCTTATTTCATGACTCATCATGGCCAAGAAATCCGATTTGGCTTTATTAGCAGCTTCCGCAGAAATTCTGGCCGTTTCCAACTCATGGGTTCGTTCCTTAACTTTCAATTCTAATTGTTCCTTGCTTTCCGTTAGGATTTTTAAGGCCTCCTTACGCATACTGATATCTTGGAAGGTTATTACAGCACCCACTACTTCTCCATTTTCTATCATTGGCGAACAAATATATTCCACCGGGAAATAATGGCCATTACGCGTATGAAAACCTTCTGCATCCGATCTTATTTCTTTTCCTGTTCTAACTACTTCGGCAATGCTTTCATCCAAGCGCGAGGCCTTATCATTGGCATCATTACTGATTTTTAATCTAATTTCAGAAACTTTAACCCCGATGATTTCATCCTCTGTCCAGGCTGTCATTTGCAAAGCCGAGGAGTTAACAAAAGTAATTCTACCTTCTTTATCTACCCCAAAAATTCCTTCGGCAACGGTATTTAATATTACCTCCTTCTGATAATTACTTTTTTCATAGGCTTGCTGTGCCAACTTACGGACAATAATTTGCTCACTGAAAGTTTTAGCTAAGCTATCATCATGCAATTCTTCTGCTTCCGCTATTTGTTTTACTTTTAAAAATTCATCACTCTGTTCCTTATGAATTTTCATATCCCTGCGCAGCAACTTATACAACTGCCAAAATAAAACAATAATAAATGTTTCTAAAATAAATAATAAGGAATAAGTAATTTTAACACTTTGCTCCTCGTTATGCGTACGTATGGCCAATAATTTGCGCTCCTCATCCTCCATTTGATCTACGATAAGTCCTATTCCTGCCGTATATGGTTTTCTTTGTGATTCCTTCACGTATATCCGCACTGCTTCTTTGCCATATTTTGCTTTAATGTATGGTAAAGTATCCAAAGCTGCTATTCTCTGATCGACGTATGACTTAAATCTTGCTAAATTATTTCTTTGAATTTCATTGTCCTTTACTAAATGAAATAAAGAATTTAAATCGTTATACAAGGCCGTTTTTGCTTCTTCATATTTAGGTTGATACTCTACATTTCCGGAGAGCATATAGCTGCGCTGACTTAATTCCGCTTCACGAACAAAGGCCCGCGTTTCTTCAATCTTCATCAAAGTTCGGTAGGTTTGGGTAACCCATTCATTATCCGAAATCAGGGAACGCGTATTCAGAATTGAAATTACTCCAACAGAAAACAGTACTATTGCAGCTGAAATAAAGCCATAAACAATTTTTCGTTCTATCGGCAACATAATTTATCAATAGTTTTAAACTAAACAAAGTTACTAAATATCTAATAGACTTGAAACGAAATAACTTATATTTGCTTACTAAATTGCAAAACATGAAAAACTATTACTATTTATGTTCAATACTGATATTCAGTATTTTACAAATTAATGTGAATGCCAACCCCAAGGCTAACACCCAAAAACTCACTGAAAAAATCAGGTTTATAAAAAAAATACAACCTATCCTTCAGAAGTCATTTCAAAGCAATGCCATGAATAAAAGCAGTAAAGTTTTAACCCTTTATTGTCGACAAAGCTGGGATGCTACTTCAAAATCATTTAAGGACACCCTCAATAAATCCACCATTAAATGGGATAATAAAGGCAATCCGCTTCAATTTGTTTCCATCGATTATCAGCTTAAAACCCGTACCGTTTGTACGCAGTTTGTAAAAAGTCCGGTGGCTTTGCAAAATGCAAATATTACCGGACAATATCCCTTCAATTGGATTCCTTTGGTAACTTATGTGCAACAATTAGTAGGATATAATTGGGTAAATAATGAAATTGACAGCATCAATGTGGATGCCAATAATAAAATCATTAGCATGTCCAATGTATATTATGATTCTACTTTGAAATTTTTACAAAGCGGACAAAGAATTTCACAGGTAAAAAATGCCAATGGTACCGGTATTGGTTTTAGAATTGACAGTATGAATACCGGCAAATGGGGAGAACAAGAACGCCACAGATTCGATACCACTTATAATACCTATCATCATATTAACGGCATGCAGGTTTCCTATTACAGTACTGCAACCGCTTCTTGGATTCCTGAAATGACAGAAACCTATACTTTGGATGCCAATAATAACCCTACTATGGCCTATCGCTATTCTAATTATTATAAAATTGGATGGGATAGTTTTACTTTAATGCATTGGTTGTATTTTGATACGCGTCCATTAGAATCCTTAACGGATCAATTAATTTTATATACCCAACCGAATTTGCTCTATACCGGGGGAAATTTAGTTAAATATTTCGATCAATATACCTTAGATAAATCAACCGATTTATTAGTCTATACCAATTCGCAAAATACTTTTTACAATGCGGATAGTACTGTTCATGTTAATATCAATACCATCTTCAGTTCCGGAACCTTGGATTCATTGAGGGATGCCTATACTTATTATCCCGATAAATCCATGCAATCGGATACTTCCCAAAATTGGACCGGTACCAATTGGCAAATGACGCAAACTGTTTCCAATGTTAATGCATACGATGTAGATAATTATCTGACTACACAAAATAATAAAACCATAGATTTAGCTACCGGAACCACTAATAATTATAAAGACTCTTATGTGTATTCCGTGGGTGCAGGAATTAATACGCCAACGGAAAATAATATTGTATTTAATCTTTATCCTAATCCTGCCGCTGAAATTTTATATGTAAAATTTAATGATGAAAAATTAAATCAAGCCAAGTTAAAATTAATTTCCATGAACGGGCAAACCTTGCAAGAATTAAAAGTAGAAGGCGCCAACACTTGCCAATTTAATTTATCCGGACTTAAACCCGGTATGTATTTAATTTACTTTAGTGTTAATAATACCTATACCACTAAAAGCTTTATAAAATTATAATGTTTAAGAATTATTTAAAAGGTCTGCCGAATTTGGCAGACCTTTTTTTTATGCACTAAACACTCAAGTCATTATTTAGCAGACAAATTGACGGTATGATTAAGTTATTTACCAAACTTCCCCTATTTCTTAGTACTTTTGCAAGATATTTGCAATAAGGCATTCTAATAATGCAAGAAAGAAAAAAAAGACGCATTGCCATTCTGGGTTCTACCGGTTCTATAGGCAAACAAGCATTGGAGGTGATTGAAAATCATCCTGAACACTTTGAACTTTCAGTTTTAACGGCAAATAACAGTACTGCACTTCTCATCGAGCAAGCAAAAAAGTACCAACCCAATACCGTAATTATTTGCAATGAAAATTACTACTTGGAAGTTAAAGATGCACTTTCCGATGAACCCATAAAAGTATTTGCAGGAAATAAATCCGTAGAACAAATTGTACAAACGGATGATGTGGATATTGTGCTCACTGCCATGGTTGGTTTTGCAGGATTACGTTCTACCGTTAAAGCCATTGAAGCCGGAAAAATCATCGCCTTGGCCAATAAGGAAACCTTAGTCGTAGCCGGTGAGCTCATCAGCCAAATGGCCATTAAATATCGTTCCAGCATTATTCCTGTGGATTCTGAACACTCTGCCATATTTCAATGCTTGGTAGGTGAAAATCATAATCCGCTCGAAAAAATTATACTGACGGCCTCCGGTGGGCCCTTCCGCGGATTTACTTACGAGCAATTAAAACAAGTAAAAAAAGCCGATGCTTTAAAACATCCCAATTGGACGATGGGACAAAAAATAACCATTGATTCTGCTTCCATGATGAATAAAGGCTTGGAAGTGATTGAAGCTAAATGGTTATTCGGATTATCACCCGAGCAAATTGAAATAATTATCCATCCGCAAAGCATTGTTCATTCCATGGTGCAATTCAGCGATGGTTCCTTAAAGGCACAATTAGGCTTGCCCGATATGCGATTACCCATTCAATATGCCTTAGGATTCCCGGAACGCCTTGAAAATAACTTTGAACGCTTTTCTTTCCTGGATTATCCTCAGCTAAGTTTTGAAAAGCCTGATAGCAAAACATTTAGAAATATAGCCCTGGCCTACGAAGCCATGTATCAAGGTGGAAATATGGCCTGTATCATGAATGCCGCCAATGAAGTAGCCGTGGCCGCCTTTCTGGAAGAGAAAATAGATTTTGTAAACATTCCGGAATTGATTGAGAAAAGCATGGAACAGCTTACCTTTGTAAAAGAACCTTCCTTGGAGGATTATTTCCTGACGGATGAAGAAACAAGAAATTATACTAAATCACTTATAAAAAATTAAACACTTCACTAAGTGCATATTAAATGCCTTTACTGAAAGTATTACGTTAACATACAATGGATATATTAATTAAAGTTGGACAGCTCATTTCAGGACTTTCCATATTAGTCATCATACATGAATTGGGGCACTTTATGGCAGCCCGCGCTTTCGGTATTAAAGTTGAAAAATTCTTTTTATTTTTTGATGCCGGAGGGGTCAAGCTTTTCAGTTTTAAGCGTGGCGAAACGGAATACGGTATCGGTTGGTTGCCTTTGGGCGGCTATGTTAAAATTGCCGGTATGATTGATGAAAGCATGGATAAGGAGTTCCTGGGCAAACCCGCTGAGCCTTGGGAATTTCGCTCCAAGCCCGTATGGCAGCGCCTCATTGTTATTTTGGGCGGCATTATCATGAATATTATTCTGGGAATTATCATTTTCACCTTATATACCTGGCATTACGGAGAAACTTTCCTTCCGGCTTCTGAAATGAAGTATGGCGTGGAAGTCAGTAAACTCGGCAAGGAAGTCGGCCTCCAAAATGGGGATCATATTTTGGCCGTTAACGGAAAGCCCGTAAAAAGAGATGATGACCTTACCCTTAAGAACACTGATTTTATTCTTAAAAACGGGGTTGTGTTGCACATCAGCAGGGACGGCGTGGAAAAAGACCTGACCCTACCCGATGATTTTGGGAAAAGAGTTATTAAAGATATGGGCTTTGCCAGTCCCAGAATACCTTTTTATGTAGGTATTGTAGAGCCGAAATCTCCGGCCGATAAAGCAGGATTGAAAGCGGATGACCATATTATTGCCATCAATGATAAAAATATAAAATTCTTTGATGAATTGACCGATGCGTTGCAAGCCAATAAAGGCAAAGCCACCACCGTCAAAATTTCAAGAGGCACAGATCACCAAATTTTAGAACTGCATGCCACTATTGATACCGCAGGACATTTGGGTTTTTATCCTAAAAGTGAATTAAAAGATTCCACCGAATATTTTGGCTTAGGCACTTCCTTCGTCATGGGCAGCACCAAAGCCATCAATGCCGTAACGGTAAATATTAAAGCCATTGCCAGGATGATTACCGGGGATATTCCTTCCAGCTCCTTACACAGCTTTATAGGCATCGCTAATTTTTATGGTCCTAAATGGATCTGGCAAAAATTCTGGGCGCTGACCGGTATGCTTTCCATGATGCTTGCCTTTTTTAATTTCTTGCCTATCCCTGCATTGGATGGCGGATACGTTATATTTTTACTCATTGAGCTCATCCGCGGGAAAGCCGTTAGTTACAAAGTATTGGAAATAGCTCAAATCATCGGCATCTCACTTTTGGTTTTATTAACTGCATTTGCATTTTATAACGATTTATTCAGATAGCACTCCACATGAAAACGATTCGAACTGCGCTGTTTTTAAGCCTCCTTGCTTTTGGATTTTTATCCATGAATTTTAAGGATGGAAATCATTCAACGATGGCCAAAGGTGGTATATTGGTCATTCCTTTCCACCCTTCCATGTATTTTAACAGCAATGATCAATTTATTTGCCAGGCCAATAATATAACACCGGCAGAATTGAGCAGTAGAATCCGTGCAGGTGTATGCGGCAGTATGCTGGATAAATTATACGGCAATTACCCCTCGGATACCATATCCTCCAGCGGCGGTTCAAAAATCAGAAGCGATGTAGATCGATTATATGGCATTGCCAACTATGGATTGGAAGAAAAACCAATATTGGCCTACTACAATAAAGTTATGCCCGGCACCAAGGGTGAAAAAAGTATTTTTAATTTTAACAACAAAAAAAATGAGCCTGAGTATTTAAATCCGGCCAAACCGAATTTAAAAAAGCACAGATATTATAAAGTATCCTTCAAGGATACGGCTACCTATAGAAATATAATCGGGAAATACGGCGTCAGTTATGTTTTATTTATAGATCATTTTGAAATGGAAACCTCCTTCAAGGATTGCGTAGAGATGCATAATAATGTTTCCAAAAGAGACCTGTATGTACACTATACCTTATTGGATGATAAAGGCAAATTCAAAGATGGCGGCGTGGTATGCCTCACCTATCAAAGCTCCTCCAATAATGTTCAGGAATTACTGAAAGGGACCTTGCCCGATTTGGCAGGGATGATTCTGCAAGAAATAAAACCCAACCTGAAATAAACTAATAATTCTGTGCCGGAGAAGGTGAAAACACAGAAAACACCCAGCAGAAAACATCAATAAACAATTGGTAATAAAGCCATTGTAAAATTAATTTTCAAGCTTCAAAAATTAAAAATTCCTTACTATCTTTGCAGTTCTAGCCCGGATGGCGGAACCGGTAGACGCGCTAGTCTCAAACACTAGTAGAGCAATCTGTGTCGGTTCGACTCCGACTCCGGGTACCAAAAAAGCCTTGACAAATTGTCAAGGCTTTTTTTATTGGGGATAATTATTTTTTGTAATTTGCTATATGCATAGTTTAACTATCAATATTGTTGTTTCACTCACGCATCATATCTTCCTTCAGTTTGCTCCCGAAACTTCAATACAAGTGCTGTATATTTAAATAAGGCGTCGGCAAATTACATGAAGCCACAAAAACACTTCAAAAGATAAAAATAATATTTAACTTGCTTCTGATTTGTAAATATGGATGATAAGTATATTTTAAGTATAGATAATTATCCTTCGGATGATAGCGGTCGGAGACCGCCTGATTTTGTACACACGAGAGCGCTAAAGCGAACTCGCATGCGAGCGATACTTTCATTGCATTTACTTATTTATATATTAACTTTAATTAGCTGTAAAAATAATGTAGATAATACATCTAAAATGAATCCTGAATATAGCGTTATGAGCTTGCAGAAAATTAATAACCGACAAACAGAAGGTGACTCAAATGAATGCAGTAGTTTACATCTTATTGATGAACCATGTTTTGAATGTGATGCCTCGGCAAATAATTATGATTTACGAATTCAAATAAATAGCTTTAATCAATTAAAAATGTTAAAGATTTCTGAATATAAAGGGATTAAATTTCTTACCATTAAAATTACTCCAAAATTTAGTTATGGTATTGCGAAGTGGCATGGCAGGAAATTCCTTCCCTTAAATTACCAAAAACTTCAATCCCTAATAACTGATTCATCAGAAGCATCTATCAGAAAGAAAATAAACAACTTACACTTTCCTAAAAAATTAACTGAACAATTTGACGGAAAAATTGTAACTTATGAAGAGAAAAATGGGACACAATTTACTAAAAAGACTGGTAGTATTATTAATCAAAAATCTTATGTTGAATTTAATGAATTTGAACAGTATTTTGATTCATTAGCTTCACAATATATCAAAATAAGTACTCAATAATTTAAATCCATTTTCACATCCATTCACTTGCTCCATTCTTCCTTCAGTTAACTCCCGAAGCACCAGAACAGATACTGTATATTTAAATAAGGCGTTGGAAGATTACATGAAGCTACGAAAAACATTTCAAAACATAAAAATAATATTTAACTTGCTTCTGATTTTTAAATATGGATGATAAGAATTGTATATGTTTAGTTAATTTTGATAATAATCTTGTGGATTTTGCGGTCGGAGACCGCCTGATTTAATACACACGAGAGCGCTGCGCTAACTCTCGCGCGAGCTAAAGTACGCAACAAAAATTAGAAGCACATGGACCAAAATATTAAAAAAAAATCGACATCCGGAGTAATAACATTTATATTTTATTTCTATCCTGTTGTTCAATATCATATTTTTAATAATCATACACCAGATGCTTATTATATATTCAATTGGTCAAACTTCACCTATGGATTTTTAGAATTGTTCTTTACAGGCAGTAGAATTCCCCTTATAATTCAATCTATATTCTGGATTTTAACTTGGTGGGGCCTATACAAGGTCGCAATTTTATATAGTGAGCGCAATAAAAGTTAATGTATAAACTGCAATGGACAGAGCTGATTATTTGGAAAAAAAACATGAAATGGAACAAAAAGAAAATAATTCAATGAATTTAAGTATTGAATTTATTGAGCATTATAGTATCTGCTTTAAAAATTTATGTGCTGTCCTTTTTTCCCGCTCGCGCGAGAGTTAGCGATAGCGCTCTCGTGTGTTAATAATCAGGCGGTCTCATGACCGCATCAAGCCCAGGATTAAAACAAACTTACAAAAAAACCTCAAATTCTTTTTGACACTTTTCTAATCATCATCGTTATGCTTTTTATAAACGATGATATTTTGAATCGCTATTGTAAAATAATACTAAACGATCTATCCCGGGGGGTAAGCCTATTCGA
>CAIKRV010000062.1 GCA_903829945.1 uncultured bacterium
ATGCCCTAAAGAAAGGGGTTGACGCATTGGCAAATGCAGTAAAAGTAACCTTGGGCCCAAAAGGGAGAAATGTAGTTATTGATAAAAAATTCGGCTCTCCGGCAGTAACCAAAGACGGGGTAACCGTTGCCAAAGAAATTGAATTAAAAGACCCTATTGAAAATATGGGTGCTCAAATGGTTAAGGAAGTTGCTTCCAAAACCTCTGACGCCGCCGGTGATGGTACCACTACCGCGACGGTATTAGCACAAGCAATAGTGAGTGCAGGTCTTAAAAATGTAACCACAGGTGCAAATCCAATGGATTTGAAACGTGGGATGGATAAAGCTGTAAAAGCTATAATTGAAAATTTAAAAAGCCTTTCCACTGAAGTTGGTGATGACAATAAAAAAATTGAACAAGTAGCTACCATATCTGCCAATAATGACCCTGAAATCGGGAAATTTATTGCTGATGCCATGGCTCGTGTAGGCAAAGAAGGTGTTATTACCGTTGAGGAAGCAAAAGGTACCGATACTTATGTGGACGTTGTAGAAGGTATGCAATTTGACCGCGGTTATTTATCAGCTTACTTTGTCAGCAATGCAGAAAAAATGGAAGTGGAAGCAGAAAGTCCATATATCCTTATCTATGACAAGAAGATTTCGAACATGAAAGAATTATTACCGATTCTTGAAAAAACTGTTCAAACCGGACGTCATTTAGTTATTATTGCAGAGGACGTAGATGGTGAAGCATTAGCTACATTGGTAGTTAATAAAATCCGCGGCACCTTGAAAATTTCGGCAGTTAAAGCCCCTGGATTTGGTGATAGAAGAAAAGCAATGCTGGAAGATATTGCCATATTAACCGGAGGTACTGTAATTTCTGAAGAACGTGGTTATAAACTTGAAAACGCTGATTTAAGTTACTTAGGTCAAGCCGAACGTGTAGTAATTGACAAAGACAATACTACTATCATCAACGGTGGCGGTAAAAAAGAAGATATTGCTGCTCGTGTTAATCAAATTAAAGCACAAGTAGAAAGCACAACTTCTGATTACGATAAAGAAAAATTGCAAGAACGCTTGGCAAAATTGGCAGGCGGAGTAGCTGTTCTTTATGTAGGTGCCGCTTCTGAAGTTGAAATGAAAGAGAAAAAAGATAGAATTGATGATGCATTGCATGCTACTCGTGCAGCCGTACAAGAGGGTATTATCCCTGGCGGTGGAACTGCATTTATCCGTTCCATTCCGGTTTTGGATAGTGTAGTAACTGCCAATGAAGATCAGAAAACAGGAGTAAACATTATTCGCAAGGCACTAGAAGAGCCTTTACGTCAAATAGTTGCTAATGCAGGTGGAGAAGGTTCCATTATTATTCGCACCATTTTGGATGAAAAGAAAATTAAAAACTTTGGATATAACGCACTTACCGATGAATTCGATGACCTAATTAAAGCGGGTGTCATCGACCCTACTAAGGTAGCGCGTGTAGCCCTTGAAAATGCAGCTTCAGTAGCCGGTATGTTATTGACTACTGAATGTGTACTAGCTGATGAGCCTGAAGAAGATAAAGCTCCGGCAGGAATGCCTGGCGGTATGGGCGGCATGGGCGGTATGATGTAAAATATATGCTCTATTTTGAAAAGCCGTAGCATCTGCTACGGCTTTTTAGTTTTTAACATACCCCACCCTTTTAAGCTATTGACCGTAAATAGCATCTAAGAGAAATATTTTAAACTTAAGGTAAGTAAACGAGGAAAAACCAATATGAAAAAAACTGTAATTTTATTGATACTAAATTTTCTGGCTTTTTATCATGGTTTTGCCCAAAACAAAGTGACTTTAAGTGGCATCGTTAAAGAAGCCAAAACCGGAGAAACATTAATCAATGCCATCATTAAAGTAAAAGAATTACCCGGCACAGGGGCCGTTACTAATGAGTATGGCTTTTATTCCTTAAGTATTGCACCCGGAAAATATACCTTAATAATAAGCTATGTTGGATTTGTTTCTAAGAACATTGAAATTAATTTAAATACGAGTCAGAAATTAAATATTGAGCTCAGTGATGACTCAAGAGATTTGAAAGAAGTGGTGGTAACTGCCGAAAAAGCCAATAGCAATGTAAGCAATACCAAAATGGGTACCGTACACTTAGATGTTCGTGAAGCCAATAAAGTACCCGTTATATTTGGCGAAAAAGATATTATCAAAACCATGACATTAATGCCAGGTGTTATTACTTTGGGTGAAGGAAATACAGGATTTTATGTTAGAGGCGGCGGAGCCGATCAAAATCTAATTTTATTAGATGAAGCTACAGTATATAATCCTTCGCACTTGCTAGGATTTTTCTCTATTTTTAACTCAGATGCCATCAAAGACGTTAATTTATTTAAGGGCTCCATTCCTGCCGAATATGGCGGAAGAGTATCCTCAGTAATGGATGTAAGAATGAATGATGGTAATGATAAAAAATTTGGGGTCAATGGAGGTATTGGATTGATTGCCTCTCGCCTTACGGTTGAAGGCCCCTTAGGCTCTGAGAACGGTTCTTTTATTGTATCCGGTAGAAGAACCTACGCAGATTTATTTTTGAAGCTTTCGGGCAATTCGCAATTGGCCAGTTCCAGTCTTTATTTTTATGATTTAAATGCCAAGGCCAATTACAAATTCGGAGAAAAAGACAGGGTTTATTTATCCGGTTATTTTGGTAGGGATGCCTTTAGCTCCGCTAATTTAATCAGTACGGATTGGGGAAATGCCACAGGTACTTTACGTTGGAATCACTTATTTACAGATAAATTATTTTTAAATTCCTCTTTCATTGCCAGCAATTACAGCTATAATAATTCCAGAACTTTTGGTGCCAATTCTTATAATATTAATTCCGGCATCAGGGATTATAGTTTAAAGGAAGATTTCCACTATTATATTAATCCGGAAAACAACTTAAAATTCGGATTACAATCAACTTACCATACCTTTGTTCCTGCCACCATCAGTGGTGATTTAAATGCACTATCAGGAAAAATAAATAGTATTCCCAACAAATATTCATGGGAAAATGCTGCCTATATCTCTGATGAATTTGGTGTGGGTTCCCGTTGGAAAATGAACTTAGGTCTCAGATTTTCCAGCTTTTCATTATTAGGGAATGGGCATGAAGTTTATACTTATGATCATAATGGTGTTGCTACTGATTCTGCAAATTATGCCAGTAATACTTTCATTCATACTTATTATGGTTTAGAACCTCGCGTAGGCATTACTTATTTAATCAATGACGAAAGCTCATTGAAAGCTTCTTATTTTTATAACCAACAATATTTGCACTTGCTAAGTAATTCTACCATTAGCACACCCAATGATTTATGGGTACCCAGCAGCAATAATGTTAAACCCCAACAAGCGCAACAATATTCCATAGGTTACTTCAGGAACCTTCATGATAATGATTTTGAATTTTCGGTAGAAACTTATTATAAAAATTTATATAATCAAATAGATTATAGAACAGGTGCAGATTTAACCTTTAATCCTAATGTTGAGCAACAATTAATATATGGTACCGGGAAAGCCTACGGTGCAGAATTTTTCTTACGCAAAAAAACAGGAAAACTGACCGGTTGGGTAAGTTATACTTTATCACGAACCTTGCGCAATTTTGATGATATTTATAATGGTGCAACTTTCCCTGCCCGTCAGGATAGGATTCATACCATATCAGTGGTTGGAATATATGAATTAAACAAGAAATGGTCTTTCTCCGCCACTTTTGTTTATTATACCGGAAATGCAGTTACTTTCCCTAGCGGTAAATATGAGGTGAATGGGATACTACTGGATTATTATACGGAACGAAACGGCTATCGAATGCCGGCTTATCATCGCTTAGATATTTCTGCAACTTGCATTACTAAAAAGACCGATAAATTTGAGTCTAACCTCAATTTTTCTATCTTCAATGTTTATGCGCATGAAAATGCTTATTTTATTTACTTCCAAAAGGACCCAAACAATGCTAATAATACCCAGGCAGTTCAGGTATCCCTGTTTAAGTTTGTTCCTTCCATCACTTATAATTTCAAATTCTAAACCAGTATGAAACAAAAAATATTTTTCCTCGGTTTAGCAGCACTTTTGATATTTTCATCCTGCCAAAAGGTCATTACCATCGACCTAAATAAAACCAATCCACAATTGGTGGTTGATGGACAAATTACAGACCAACCCGGTCCTTATATTGTGAAATTGACGGAAACTACAGACTTCTTTACACCGGGCGCCTATCCACAAATAAAAGGAGCAATAGTTACCATCACTGATTTACAAGGCATCACAGAAACCTTGCAAAATATGGATAATGGGACTTATCAAACTGCTAAGTTGAGCGGGACTCCCGGACATACCTATGTATTAAATATTTCCTATGGGGGCAAGAGCTACACTGCTACCAGTAGCATGCCGATGCCGGTGGATATCGACTCCATGACGTATGGATGGGATTTATCAGGTAGAAGACCTCGACTGACCTTGCATGGTTACTTTACAGATCCTCAAGGTATTAATAATTATTATCGGATGCATTTTTTAAGAAATGATTCTTTAATGGATTCATCCAACTTCCTGATTTATTCCGATGATAAAGTTGATGGCAAACAAGCAGTTATAAATTATAGACGAGGTATTAATATTGGAGATTCTATTACTTTGCAGCTGATGTGTATTGACAAAGGTGTTTATGATTTTTATCGAACAGCCAATGATATTTTAGGAAGAAGTCAAATTACTTCAGCAGCACCCTCCAATCCTTTGAGCAATATGAGCGCAGGGGCAGTAGGATGTTTTACTGCCTATACCATTCGACAAAAGAAAATACTGTTACAATAGAAGGCAACATTTTAACGGGCGCATCAAGTTTATTTAAATTAAAACCTGGCCAAAAGCCGGGTTTTTTGTCTAACTAAGAAAAAGTTAGGAAGTAATTTTTACTACTAAAAGGTGAGATCAAAAGTTCTATTTAGACCTATATTTGCACATATGCCTTATAAACTGATTCTTTGCCTTTTAATGTTTGCCGGCTTTGACCTGCGAGCACAAAATGATAGTTTAGCACAACTATATAATTCCGGTTTAGAAAATTTCAATAAAGGAAAATATGAAACCGCTATTGCATTATTTTCCAAAGCTTTAAATTTAGATTCAAATAATATACCGACCATCTATTGCAGGGCTTTAACCTATAAAATGTCGGAAAAATATCATGAAGCGGAGCTTGACTTTTCTAAAGTAATTAGTGCTGAGCCTAAACATTATAATGCTATATGCGATCGGGGCTATTGCCGAACAAAACAAAAGAAATACAGTCAAGCCATAGCAGACTTTGAGATGGCCTTGACGATTGATTCTTCCGACTTAAAAATTTTTATGAATATTGGCAATAATTATTTCCTCATGGGGAATTATAAAACCGCCATGAAGGAATATGATAAAGTAGTTCGCAAGGATCCTAAAAATATAAGTGCCTTATACAATAGGGCTAATATTAATAAATACTATGAAAATTTTAGGGAAGCCATAGAAGATTATACCTCCATTATAAATATTGAACCCAAAAACAGTTCGGCCTATTATGATAGAGGAAATATTAAAAAGGAACTTAAAGATTATAAAGGGGCTATAGAAGATTATACCATTGCTATTAAAATCAATCCGGACTATGCAGATGCCTATTTAAAAAGAGGCAGTGCAAAATATGATTCCGGTTTAAAATCAGAAGGTTGTTTAGATTGGACCAAAGCCAATAGTTATGGTAACGCCGGTGCAAAAGATTTATTAAAATCATTCTGTCATTAGGCATTATATTTATATCATAATCAATACTTAGCAAGATAATAATATTTTTTTTTGAAAAGGGCTGCTTGGAATTTATACAGTTCCCGAAATTGACGTAACTTGCGAACTGATTAGAAAAAATCAGAACTACTATGAGTGAATTTAAAGAAAGGTTTGCGCAACGTGCCGAGAAAATGCGCAATGAATATCAAGATTTAAAGAAGAATCATTCCGAGGTTGATTTAGGCAATTATAATATTGGTCAGGTATTGGGTGGAATGCGAGGAATGATAGGATTATTGTATGATACTTCTGCCCTGGATCCGGAAGAAGGAATTCGTTTCAGAGGTTATAGTATTCCGGAATTGCGTGAAAAGCTCCCAAAAGTTCCCGGTGGTACAGAGCCAATGCCCGAGGCTATCTTTTACCTAATGCTCATGGATGAATTGCCAAGTTATGAAGATGCGGACATGGTAACGCGTACCTGGCGCAGTCGTTCTGATGTCCCTAATCATGTTTTCACGATGTTGGATGGACTTCCAATGAATACCCATCCTATGACACAATTTAGCATGGCAGTAATGGCAATGCAAAGTGAATCAATGTTTGCAAGAGCTTACCAAGATGGTGCTTCTAAAGCAAATTTATGGGAATACATGTTCGAGGATGTAATGACATTAATAGGTCGTTTACCAAGAATTGCTGCCTACATTTACAGAAGAACCTATAAAAATGGTGATCATATTGCCCCATTAGATAATTTAGATTGGGCCGGAAATTTTGCTCATATGTTAGGATATGACCAAGATGAATTTAAAAAGCTGATGCGTTTATATTTAACCATCCATGTGGATCATGAAGGTGGTAATGTATCTGCACACACCACTCGATTAGTAGGCTCCGCTTTAAGTGATGCCTATTTAAGCTTCTCTGCTGCCATGAACGGCTTAGCAGGTCCATTGCACGGCTTAGCCAACCAGGAAGTAATTCGTTGGATTTTTGACTTACAAAAAGTAATAGGCAAATCCCTTCCAACCAAGGAAGAGATTGAAAAATATATTCGCAAAACATTAGACGAAGGAAGAGTAGTTCCTGGATACGGTCATGCCGTACTGCGTAAAACCGATCCTAGGTTTACTGCACAACATGATTTTGCAATGAAATATATGCCGAATGATGAAATTGTTCAAATCGTATCCATGTTGTATGATGTGGTACCGGGCATATTAAATGAAACAGGGAAAGTAAAAAATCCTTGGCCGAATGTAGATGCTCATTCCGGTGCTTTATTGGTACATTATGGCATGGTGGAATATGATTTCTATACGGTATTGTTTGGTGTTTCCAGATCACTGGGTGTTCTAGCATCTCTTATTTTGGATCGTTATCTTGGATTACCATTAGAAAGGCCAAAATCAGTGACTACTAAATTCCTTTTGAAGAAGGCAAGCAGTATGCAAAATCCGGCATAGTCCCTAGTGAATGGCTGAAATTAAAGCATTTATTTTCAATTATTTCTACGAAAACACTTACGTAGTTTATGATGATTCTTTAGAATGCATCATTATAGACCCGGGGTGTTGCAATTCTTTTGAATGCAATGAATTGGACAAATTCATTACACTCAAAAAATTAAAGCCTGTACGCCTAATTAATACCCATTGTCATATTGATCATATATTTGGCAATAAACATGTGGCTGATACCTATAATTTACCTTTAGAAGTCAATGCATTGGAATTGGATAATATCCATGGTGCCGATAGCTATGCCGATCGTTTTTCCATTCCGCACGTACATTGTCCTGAACCAAGTGTTTTTCTAAATGAAGGTGATAAAATTCAGTTCGGTCATACTGAATTGGAAGTTATATTTGTTCCCGGGCACTCCGCCGGACATATTGCATTTTATTGTCCTCAAAACGGATTTATTTTGAGCGGAGATGTGTTATTTTATGAAAGTATCGGTAGAACGGATTTGCCGGGTGGAAATTATGAAACCTTGATGCAAAGTATCCATGATAAAATGCTAACATTACCTGATGCAACGGTAGTTTATTCAGGGCATGGAACCACTACTACCATAGGACATGAAAGATTAAATAATCCATTTATATTAGAACAAAAATGGGAGCATTAATGCAATATATTATCGCCGCTTTGCTGGGCTTAGGAGCCATTATTTATATTATTTTGCATATTCGCAAATCAATGAAAACCACACACGATTGTCCCGAATGCGAGGTGGCAGATGTGCTTCAAAAGAAAATCCGTTAAATGTTAGTCCCGTGAAACTCTTTTGTTAATTCACGATATTGTGCGGAATAAACCCTGTGACTTTCATAAATAATTAATTCGGATTCCATACATGCATTCCTCGTCTTTTTAAATGCATAAATTCCTCTGATGGGAACACCCTCCTTAAAACTTTTAACGAATATTATATTTACCGGAAACAATTGATATTGATTCGATAATTCAAGAATTTCATCGTGATTTTGGTAGGGATAAATAAAGTAAAACACGCCATTATCGGACATGATTTGATTCACGCCACGGAAGATTTCTGATAGATTTAGGTGATGAGAAATTCTTGCGACTTTTCTAGAGTTCTCCATTTTTGTGCCGCGTTGATGGGCCTCCAATCCACCATTAAAAAAGGGCGGATTACTGATAATAAAATCATATAAATCAGTATTGTTTTGTAAAAATTCATCAAAGGATTGACGGATGACCTGCAAATGCTTTGCCCAAGGAGATCGTTTAAAATTAAGATCGGCCTCGATGGCAGCTTTTTCATCTATTTCAATGGCGGTAATTTTGAATGACAAATTATTAATTTGGGTAGCACGTTGCTGTGCCAACATTAAGGAAAGCACGCCGGTACCCCCTCCTATATCGAGTATATTTTGTTCGTCCTTTATTTCTGATAAAGCACCCAAAAGCATAGCATCCATTCCCACTTTCATGGCGCTGTCGCTCTGGTGAACCTCAAAATGTTTAAATTTAAAAGGAGCATTCATAAAGCAAAGTTGAATTATTTAAATGGATTTTATTTGATAAGGCCCAAAAACTGTATTTCGAAAATCCTCAATTACATTGTAGCTTTGTAATATGATGTTTAGAATTCGTTTTGCCGGCTTGCTGCTATTGGCTTGTGTTTTTACCTCTCAGGTAAAAGCGCAGTTATTCCCAATTGTAGGCATTCAAGTAAAACCAATTATCCCTTCTCAGCTTTTTAGCAATAATACTTTTAGCTCCCTAGCAGACAATGTCAAATTTACACTTACGCCCCAAGTTGGTTACAATTTTGGAATGATTATCCGGAAAGCAGTCTATAAGGGCATATCCATAGAATCGGGATTGACTTATACTCAAAGAAGATATGGCGTTTCTGCAACTGACAGCTCCGGATTCAGTTCATCCTCTACTTTTAGAATGGTTACCTATGAAATACCTGTGATGGCCTTGTTTTACATCCACATTGCACCGGATGACTATATTGATGGGGCTTTTGGAGGTAGTGCCGATTTTACGGCAAGCGACGTAGAGACCAAAAATGACAATATTGATGCCTTAACCAAATTAAAATATTTTATTTTACCGGGCTTAAATGCTGCCTTAGGATATGAACATCGCACCAAAAAGAACGGCTATTTTTACATTGGCGGCTCCTATCATAGAATGCTTACAACATTGGCTTATACCAAAATAGCCTTGCAGCACGATCTAAAGTATTCCGAAATAATTGTCCCTTTGAACGGGCATTATTTTGCCTTGGATTTTAAATATTTTTTCCCGGTTAATGACAAAAAAGTAAAGGCCGAGGATCAAAATGCTTATTAATTTTATAGGTTTAAAATAAGAAACATTTTATTATCGAATCATTAAAATAGTATCTTTGCAAGCATGAGCGCACCTATTGTCTTGCTATCAGGGGCCAAATTTGAGGTTACGTTAGATCGTCTTTGCTATCAGTTAATCGAAAATCACAAAAGTTTTGAGAATACGGCTTTAATTGGTTTGCAGCCAAGAGGGATTTATTTAGCCAAAGCACTGCATAAAAGGTTGTTAGCTATTCTAAAGACAAATAATATTCTTTACGGAGAATTGGATGCAACCTTCCATCGAGATGATTTCAGAAGCCATAAAGGGCCATTAATTCCATCCACCCAAAGTTTAAATTTCCAAATGGAAGGAATAAATATTATCTTAGTAGATGATGTATTATTTACCGGCAGAACCATCAGAGCCGGGATGGATGCACTTTTGGATTATGGAAGACCTGAAAAAATAGAATTATTGGTACTCGTGGATCGACGCTATAATCGTCAATTACCCATTGAGCCAAACTACATAGGAATTAGTGTAGATACCCGCGCATCACAAAAAGTAAAAGTAAACTGGGAAGCAACCGAAGGCAATAACAGCGTAAAGCTGATGAGCATATAAAAAAAATGTCGGCATTAAGCGTAAAACATCTATTAGGCATCAAAGGACTTAACCTTGATGATATTCAATTAATATTCAAGACTGCTGTTGATTTTAAGCAAGTCATTAATCGGCCTATAAAACGATTACCTACTTTGCGTGATGTTACTATTGCCAATGCCTTTTTTGAAAATTCCACACGTACAAGATTATCCTTTGAATTAGCAGAAAAGCGACTTTCTGCAGATGTTATCAATTTTAGCTCCTCCGGATCCTCTGTAAGTAAAGGTGAAACGCTATTAGATACAGTAAATAATTTGATTGCCATGAAGGTGGATATGATTGTGATGCGACATCAACACCCGGGCGCAGCTTATTTCCTTTCACAACATGTTAATGCAACGATTTTAAATGCCGGTGATGGAACACATGAACATCCTACCCAAGGCCTTTTAGATGCCTTTTCCATGAGGGAAAGACATGGTGAATTTAAGGGACTCAGAGTGGCAATTATAGGAGATATTTTACATTCCAGAGTAGCCCTATCGAATATTTTTTGTCTCAACAAACTTGGCGCTGAAGTAATGGTTTGCGGACCGGCCACTTTAATCCCAAAATATATATCATCCTTAGGCGTAAAAGTAGAATATAATGTTGAAAAGGCCTTGGCTTGGTGCGATGTAGCAAATGTATTACGCATACAATTAGAGCGTCAGCAAGGCGGGTATTTTCCTTCCTTAAGAGAATATAATTTAAGCTTTGGAGTGACAATGGAGCGTTTGAGCAAACTCAATAAATCCATTACGATTATGCACCCGGGACCTATTAATAGAGGGGTTGAAATAGATAGTGATGTGGCAGATAGCCAACATTCTATAATATTAGACCAAGTAGAAAACGGTGTGGCTATCCGTATGGCAGTGCTTTATTTATTATCCTCCGGCAGTCAACCGGCTTAGATTTTAGAAAGCAAACTTAAAAAAGTTTCCTTCTTCCTTTTGGATACATCCAGAGCTTTGGTATTTGACATAATTACCTGTCCCCCATCTCCTCGTATATATCGTTTAATTTCCCCCATATTAATGAGGTAGGATTTATGAATTCTAAAGAAATTATGATCCACTAATAAGTCCTCATACTCCTTCAAGTTCTTAGATGTCACCAATTTATCAGATTCTTTTAAGTAGAAAGTCGTATAAGGGCCATCAGATTCACAATAAATAATATTATTTACCCTTACAAATACTAACCCGTCATTCGTAGCCAAGGCTATTTGATGATGCTCAGTATTCGTGTTTTTAATATTTTGAAGCAATACCTCAAAATTTTTACTCAGATTATCCTTGCTTCTTCTTTTTTCCACTTTATCTATGGCAGCTCTTAGCTCTTGCGTATCAATAGGCTTTAACAAATAATCAATGGCGCAAAACTTAATGGCTTTCAGCGCATAATGCTCGTAGGCGGTTGTAAAAATAATTTCAAAATCTATGCTTGGCAAGCGCTCCAAAAGGTCAAAACCTGTTTCAGAATGCATTTGAATATCCAAAA
>CAIKRV010000063.1 GCA_903829945.1 uncultured bacterium
CACTCCCTACTCCGGGGGTAGGTTCGCCTGTTACGATTTGTAACGGTACTAGCACCACCATTGGTGCATCTGCTACAGTAGGTCATACTTATAGCTGGACTTCCAATCCTAGTGGATTTACTTCTACTTCAAGTAATCCGTCTGTAAGTCCCGGTACTACTACTGAATATCGTTTAACCGAAACCATCACTGCTACCGGTTGCGCTGCTACCGATTCCGTGAAAGTTACCGTTACACCTATTCCTGCTACGCCTTCCCCTACCAGCAATAGCCCTATTTGTGCCGGTCAAACCATTAATCTTAGTACCGCCACAGTTACCGGTGGTACTTATGCTTGGTCCGGTCCTTCCAGCTTTAGTTCTACTTCCAGAACACCTAGCATTAGTACGGCTGCCGCAGCAAATGCAGGAACTTATAATGTAACTGTTACCGTATCCGGTTGTACTTCTGCTGCAGGTTCTACCAGTGTTACCGTTAATCCATTGCCTACACCGGGTGTTGCAAGTGCACAATTAATTTGTATAGCACAATATACTAATATCGGTGCTGCAGCTGTCAGTGGGCATACCTATAATTGGAGTTCCAATCCTTCAGGATTTACTTCTACTGCAGCGAACCCGTCTGTCAGTCCAAGTGTAGCTACAACTTATTATTTAACAGAAAGCATTACTGCAACAGGATGTTCAGCTTCTGATTCCGTTAAAGTGAATGTAAATCCATTGCCTACGGCCACCACCGGTGGAAATCATACCATATGTTATGGACAATCCATCAGTATAGGCGGTACTGCTGTTAGTGGTAATACTTATGCTTGGTCCAGTCATCCGACAGGTTATAGTTCTACTTCAAGTAATCCAAGCGTTTCTCCAACCGTTACGACAACTTATATTTTAACGGAAACCGTAAACACAGGATGTACTAAAACGGATTCTGCTACAATTACCGTCAATCCGATTCCAAGTGCAACTGTAGGCAGTCCGCAAACCATTTGTAATACTTCAAGTGTTACTTTAGGTGCGGCTTCCGTTGTAGGCAATACTTATAGTTGGACGTCTAATCCTTCAGGATTTACTTCTACTACAAGTAATCCTTCCGTGAGTCCTGGTACAACTACTACTTATAAATTGACCGAAACTATTACTGCAACAGGTTGCAGTAAATCAGATTCTGTTAAAATAAGCGTTAATCCATTGCCAAGTATTGCAGTGGGTAGTCCTCAAACTATTTGCCAAGGCGTAAGTACAAGCATTGGTAGTGCGGCCTTAAGCGGTAATACCTATAGTTGGACATCTATTCCTGGCGGATTCACCTCTACTGCGGCAAATCCGTCTGTAAGTCCTAGCACTACTACTTCGTATAAATTGAAACAGACTATTAGTGCTACCGGATGTACTACTTCGGATTCAGTACTTATTACGGTCAATCCAATTCCGAGTGCAACAGTAGGAAGCGCCACTGCAATTTGCAATGGCTCCTCCATTACTTTAGGAGCAAGTGCAGTAGTTGGAAATACTTATACATGGACCTCTAATCCGAGCGGATATAGTTCCAGTGTTTCCAACCCAAGTGTGAGCCCTAGTGCAACTACTGTTTATAAATTGACTGAAAAAATTACGGCTACCGGATGTAGTAAATCCGATTCCGTAAAAATTACGGTGAATCCATTGCCTGCTGCCAATGTAGGCAGCCCGGCTACGATTTGCTATGGTGATTCCGTACAAATTGGAGCAAGTGCAGTAGCAGGAAATACTTATGCATGGACCTCCAAATCCGGATGGACTTCCGGATTGAGCCATCCGTATGTCAGTCCATTTAATACCAATACTTATTATTTAACTGAAACCATTAGTGCTACCGGATGTAAAAAATCTGATAGTGTAATAATAACTGTAACTCCTATTCCTTCCAGACCTTCATTTGCTGCCAATAACGGACCGCTTTGTGTTGGTGATTCATTAAAACTTAGCAGTGGTACCGTCCTTGGTGCGAGCTATACCTGGACCGGTGATAACGGTAAAACTTATTATGTACAAAATCCTAAAGTTGGAAATATTACTTTAAGCGATACCGGATGGTATGGGGTAAAAGTTACGGTTAGCGGATGTACCAGTGCAAACCGATATACTTACGTTACTATAAATTCCAGACCTAGTCCAAGTATTAGCGGCAATGGCACCGTTTGCGGTAATTCCATTCAGAAATACGGTGCAGGTACCACAGGAAACTCATATTTCTGGAGAGTAAACGGCGGTACCATAGTTTCAGGACAATCCACCGATACAGTATCAGTGCAATGGAGTACCCTAAGCAGCGGTACTGTTAAATTAATTGAAACCAATACCAACGGTTGTAATGATTCTACCACTAAAACAATAAATATTAATGCGCTTCCAAGCGCTAATGTAGGAAGTCCTTCTACCATTTGCGCAGGTAATACCGCAAGCATTGGAAGCAGCGCTATCGCCGGAAATACGTATTCTTGGACTTCTCGTCCGAGTGGATACTCTTCCAGCAATAGTAGCAATATGGTTAGTCCTGGAGCAACTACCGTTTATAAATTAACGGAAACCATTAGTGCGACCGGATGTAGCAAAACTGATTCTGTAAGCGTCACCGTGAATCCGCTACCAAGCGCCGGTGTAGGAAGTGCAACTGCCATATGTAGCGGTTCTTCTACTACCATTGGTGCAAGTGCTGTAGCAGGACATACTTATAGCTGGACGTCTAATCCAAGCGGATTTACTTCTGCCCTTGCCAATCCATCGGTGAGCCCTCTTGTAAATACCACTTATAAATTAACCGAAACTATTAGCGCTACAGGATGTACGAAATCAGATTCTGTAAAAATAAGTGTGAATGCACTTCCAACAGTGAGTGCAGGTAGTGCCGCTACCATTTGCTATGGGGATTCCACACAAATTGGAACGCCTGCAGTAGCGGGCAATACTTATGCCTGGACTTCCAAGTCAGGTTGGACTTCAACACAAGCACAGCCTTATGTCAGTCCATTTAGCAATAATACTTATTACCTCACAGAAACAATAAGTGCCAGTGGTTGCCATGCCAGCGATAGTGTAGTAATTACCGTTACTCCATTACCGACACGTCCTCCATTTATTAATAATAATGGACCACTTTGTACCAATGATACTTTAAAACTGATTGCGGGAACAGTTAGTGGTGCCACTTATAAATGGACCGGAGATAATGGTAAAACATATTTCGTACAAAATCCGGTGGTTCCAAATATCACTTTAGCGGATACCGGACTTTACGGTGTTCAATCTATCGTGAGCGGATGTTATAGCGCTTCCCGATATACTTATGTTCGCATTTATGCGCAACCTACACCAAGTATTAGCGGAAATACAACAGTTTGTGGTGCAACTACACAAAAATATGCAGCAGGAACAACCACTAATTCCTACTATTGGCGTGTAAGCGGTGGTACTATTATTTCAGGAAAATATAGTGATACCGTAAAAGTATTATGGGGAACCGGCAGTACCGGAACGGTCAAATTGATTGAAACCAATCCTAATACTTGTATCGATTCCACTACCATTACAGTTAATTTAAATACTTTGCCTAGTGCCAATGTAGGAAGCGCCTCTGCTATTTGTTTAGGCAATTCTGCAAGCATAGGAAGCAGTGCAACGCTTGGTCATACCTATTCCTGGACTTCTAATCCGAGCGGTTATACATCCAGCAATAGCAGCAACAGTGTAAGTCCGACAGTTAGTACTATGTATAAATTAACAGAAGTAAATACATTAACCGGTTGTACCAATACCGATTCAGTATTGATTACTGTGAATCCACTGCCAAGTGCTAATGTAGGTACTAACAATACGGTTTGTAAGGGTTCTTCCCTCATCATAGGGGCTAGTGCCGTAAGTGGAAATACTTATAGCTGGACTTCTAATCCGAGTGGATTTAGTTCAACGGTTTCAAATCCATCCGTATCACCTACCGGCAATACAACTTATTATTTAACTGAAAAAGTAAGTGCTACCGGATGTACCAAATCGGATTCCATAGTAGTAAATGTAAATGCAATTCCTAGCGTTAGTGTTGGATCTGCAGCAACCATTTGCTATGGAGATTCTGCACAAATTGGCAGCACTGCAGTAGCAGGAATCAGCTATAGTTGGACTTCCAGAAGCGGATGGACTTCAACTTTAGCCAATCCTTACGTTGCCCCTTATAGCACCAATACTTATTACTTAACTGAAAGTTATACTTCCACAGGTTGTTCAAATTCAGATAGCGTTCAAATTACAGTTACCCCATTACCAACACGTCCTTCATTTGTAAATAATAACGGGCCATTGTGTACCGGTGATACTTTGAAATTGACGGCAGGTACCGTTAGCGGAGCAACTTATAAATGGACCGGAGATAATGGTAAAACTTATTTTGTGCAAAATCCTATAGTAGCACCGGTGAGGATGGCAGATACCGGTTGGTATGGCGTTCAATCCGTAATGAGCGGTTGTGCATCTCCATCCAGATATACCTATGTAAAAATAACCAAACGTACCACTCCGGGTATTGTGGGAGTAAATGCAATATGTGCAGGCAATACTACTAAGTATGCTGCTACAGATACCGGAAATACTTATCATTGGATCATCACCGGCGGTTATATCTCTAAAGGTTGGTGGACGGATACCATTACAGTAGTATGGAATACTGCAGGTACCGGTACCGTTAAATTAAAAGAAGGAAATAATAATGGATGTATTGATTCAACTACTTTATCCGTAACAGTAAATGCATTACCAAGCGCGAGTGTGATTAGCTCCACGGCTATCTGTAGCGGAAATTCTATTAATATTGGTGCTACTGCAATTGCAGGACATACCTATAGTTGGACTTCAAATCCGAGCGGATTTACTTCCAGTTCCAGTAATCCTTCCGTTAGTCCTACGGTAATGACACTTTATAAATTAACAGAAACAAATACGCTTACGGGTTGTAGCAATGCTGATTCCTTACTCATATCCATCAATCCGCTTCCTGCTGCAAATGTGGGTACGAATAATGCAGTATGTAACGGATCTTCCATTACCATTGGAGCAACAGCGTACAGCGGAAATACCTATAGTTGGACTTCTAATCCTACAGGCTTTACCTCCACTTCAAGCAATCCATCAGTAAGTCCGACAGTAAATACTACTTATTACCTCACGGAAACGGTAGGAAGTACCGGTTGTACAAAATCAGATTCTTTAGTGGTAACTGTAAATCCATTGCCAAGTGCAAGTGTGGGCTCTCCTGCTACAATTTGCTATGGTGACTCTGTACAAATAGGTGCAACAGCAGTTAGCGGTCATACTTATTATTGGACCAGCAAATCAGGTTGGATTTCATTTACTGCCAATCCATATGTTAGCCCATATGCTACCAATACTTATTATTTATTAGAAACCAATACCGCCACCGGTTGTTCTAAAACAGACAGTGTAGTGATTACCGTCAACGCACCGGTAAGCAGACCTTCCTTTGCAACTAATAATGGTCCTTTGTGTACCAATGATTCCTTGAAATTAACGGCAGGTACCGTAAGTGGTGCTACTTACGCATGGACAGGAAGCAATGGCTTTACTTCCACTTCTCAAAATCCGATCATCAGCGGTATTACCTTAGCTGATACCGGATGGTATGGCGTACGAGCTGAAGTTGGAGGTTGTTATAGCGCCTATCGATATACTTATGTAAGAATAACCAAACGTACCAGTCCTAAAATTACAGGTATTACTTCCATCTGTGTAGGTGGTGTTACCAAATACGCCGCCGGAGATACCGGAAATACTTATAATTGGATTGTGACAGGCGGTTATGTCAGCAAAGGTTTATGGACAGATACCGTAACGGTGGTTTGGTCTAAAGCCGGAGCGGGCAGCATTAAACTTAGAGAAGGTAATAATAATGGTTGTATTGATTCCACCATCCTTGCAGTAAATGTTCATGCCTTACCGGTAGCCAATGCAGGTTCTTCTTCCACCATTTGTGCAGGAACAACCATAAATATTGGAAGTACCGGTACAGCAGGAGATAAATATAGCTGGACCTCTAATCCGATTGGATTTACCGATACTACTTCCAACCCGGCTATAACTCCGGCCTATACTACCAAGTATTACTTGAAGGAAACAACGCCATTTGGTTGTACCGCGATGGATTCAATAAAAGTAACTGTTAATCCATCACCATCTCCTGCATTCATTTCAGGAAGTAATGTTTGTATTGGAACTACGGCAGTTTATAAAACATCCAAAACACCGGGTTCAAGTTTTGTATGGACTGCTACCAATGGTACTATCGTTAGCGGCGGTACCAGTGATAGTGTAACGGTTAATTGGAATACTTCAGGTGCGGGCAGCATTCAGGTTAAAGAAACCAATAGCAGCGGTTGCAGCGATTCCTTCTCCGCAAGTGTTAATGTCATTGCATTACCTACCCCAATGGTGAGTGGTATAGACAGTGTGTGTATATACAGTACCCTTGGTTATAAAGCCAATGGCAGCAGTGGTTCTACCTTTAGTTGGAAAGCCTTTGGAGGTTCCATTATTTCCGGTAGCGGTACAGATAGTATAGGTGTTAATTGGACCAGTGCAGGTTCCGGATATGTAGAAGTAACAGAAACCAATACCACCGGTTGTTCCAATACTTATAATTACACCGTGCATGTACATAATTTACCAACGCCGGCTATTGTTGGAAATACACAAGCATGCACAGGAAATACTAGTATTTATCAAACAACTCGAAATGCAGGATCTAAATATAAATGGTCTATAAAAGGCGGAACCATTTCTTATAATGGCGGCGATTCTATCCATGTATCTTGGGGTCCAACAGGAACAGGCACTTTAACTGTTGTTGAAAATAATGCTTATGGCTGCAGTGATTCTGCTTCCGCAATGATTACGATCAATGCCTTACCAAAACCAGCGATCAGTGGCGCCTCCAGCTCATGTGTAAATAGCTATGCCATTTATAGATCTACTACCGTAAATTCCGGTTCATCCTATTATTGGAATATTAGCGGTGGCAGCATTATAGCAGGCACCAATGCTGATTCTGTTATTGTAAACTGGGGTACCGGAAGCACCGGCAGTATTAGTTTGAGTGAAACCAATGCATCAGGATGCAGTGATTCTGTGAAGCTAAACGTAACCTTAAATGCAGCACCAAATGTTAATTTCGGTGTGAGCAAGGCATGTTTTGGCACTGCCAGCAAATTCACCGATTCTTCCTCTGCACATTTAAGTCAGGTTTGGTACTTTGGAGATGGAGATACTTCCATTACACTAAATGCTTCGCATACTTATAGTCAACCGGGCACCTATAGCGCAAAATTATTTGTAGTTAATGCCAGCGGTTGTATAAACATGGTGAGCAAAACAGTGCTTGTTGATTCCATTACCAATGCACACTTTAGTTCAAGCACCAATGGATTTTACTACACCTATAAAGCAGATGACAGTACTCGTGCTCCGGGTAGCTATACTTGGAATTTCGGAGATGGCAGTGCAAGTGCAAGCGGAGCTAAAGTAAAACATACTTATGCTAAAGACAGTACTTATTTGGTCAGCTTAACTACCGTTAATCCGAATGGATGTAGTAATACATTCGATTCCTTAATGAGTATTATTTACGGCATTGAAAATCCGTTGGCGAATGTATCCAACTTGAATATTTATCCTAATCCGTTCAATCAATTTACCACCTTGTCCTTTGATTTAACCCAAACCTCTAAAGTTAAAATTAGTGTGTATGGTTTAGATGGTAAAGAAATTGCAACCCTTGCAGATCAAAAATTGGATCTTGGTAATCACCAATTCCGATTTAATCCTGAAGAGTACAATGCAGTTCAAGGCGTATATATTGTTCGAATTATAGTTAATGAAAGTTATACTACCCGACAAATAATTAGAGTGAAATAATTCACGATTTATCCAAATAAAAATGGGCTGCAATTTTTTGCAGCCCATTTTTATTTATATGAAGCCTACTAATTATTTACCAATAAAAACAAACAGATTAAGGCAAGAATATACTTATTAAATCCGCAAGCCGGATTAAAATATAAGAGCACGTTATTAATCTTTCCATTGATAAATTAAGTGAGATAGCGATAGCATATTAACGGTAAAAAAACAAACTTCCTGCTTCATAAAACTGAAACAGGAAGTTTGAATTATTTTGAAATAATAAAGTTATCCGTAGTTACTTAAAGAAAACCTTACCTCAAATTTTCAAGATCTTCTTCGTATCGGTAAAACCATTAATAATAACCTTGCATATATAAATTCCTTTAGGTAAACCGGAAAGATTTAATGGAATTTCGTTATCTCCCGAATGATAATAAGTATTTGGAATATTTTGAATTAATCTTCCTTGAATGTCCAATAACTCAATAGCGCCTTTAGCGGGTGTTTCCATTCTAAGTGTTACGTTGCAACTATTCTCAGCAGGATTCGGGAAAATACTACTGATCAAAAATCCATGCGCAATTGGTTTGTTTTTATCAATACCGATAACATCACCGATGGAGGCTGTAAAAACACCGGCTCCGTAAGTAGCCGCTGCCATCAATCCGTCGGTCATGCGACCATCGATCATTTCCACATCCATATTACCAATGGTATTGGCACCAATTTGAACCCATAATACATTGCTATCAATATTACGTGACATATATAATCCGGTACTTGCCCCAACAAAATAATAAGGCTTTCCATCCGGTCCATACATAATTTTAGCAGATCGACAAGAAGGACCATTTCCTGAGCCGTTTGGTTTTTCTTCCAAGTTAGCGCTTACATCCTTCCAACTTTTACCTCCATCGGCAGAATAAAAAACACTGCGCACCCCATAGTTAGAACATACTGCCATTAATTTATTACCATCCTGAGGATCTACTGCAATACAATTGAGGTATGAGCTACCGCTAAATAAAGATCCGGTAATATTCGTTACTTTTAATAAACTATCATTTTCGGGATGATCTACCCTAAATAAATCTCCAGTATAGGTGCCATAATACAAAATATGATAGGGTGCCGGTGCACTGGCCAAAGCAGTGACATAATTCCCTACTCTGCGTGTGGGCACCAATTGTTTCCATCCTGTGGAGATGGAATCCTTATTGGCCGCCAAAGGAATGGAATACAAACTATCATTGCGCCAAACATATTCTCCTCCTGCCAAATACATGGTATTATGATTGGTATTATCCAAAACAAAAGGAGCAATAAATAAATAATTTTTTGCACCGATCGGATCAATGCGTGCCCAGCCTAAATTTTTACCGGTTTTATCAAAAATATCCATCCGCATTTTACCCAATTGCAAACTGGTAAACATAAATGTAGCGGTATCATTATCATTCACGGCACAAAATCCGCCATCTCCTCTATACCATGGTTCCCAAGCCTTATCAGGAGCCGCACTGACTTGGGTCAGCCAAGAGTTATTATCTTGTAAACCGCCTAATAAAATATCACTGTAAGGATGTCCTAACTTGGCATTTTGATTTAATGCGATTGAATAAAATTGTGTAGTAATATAACCTTGGTTTAAAGGTGTCCATTTAACCAAAGTGTCTAATGCATTATCAGATCGAAATACCCCTCCGTCACAAGATGAAAAAACAGTATTATAATTGGAAGAAAGAAATATTAAATTATGCTGATCGGGATGATGATTGGTATAGGTATAATTTTGGTTAATATCCGTTGCATGATTGTAACCTCCTATCCAATAAGTCTTGGTACGATCTGCAAAACCATTATCAGAACGATATAAATTTGTTCCTCCTATAAAAACCACATTTTCATTATCAGGTTTTACTTTTACTACCATATCATAACCTTGCTGGGAGCTAAAATCACCCATAATCCAAGGATGCGTATGATGAAAATCCGGAAGTGCATTACTACGATCTTCCCAAATGCCGTTGGTATATTTTCCATCCCCTTTCAAGTAAGTATATTTATAAAAGGAATTATAATCTTTTTTCCCATCCCATCCCACGCCGGCAAATCCGCTGCCCGGTGTACTGGCTAAAAAATAAACTACATTTTCATTGGATGGGGCAATACCAATTTTAATGCGCTGGTAAGAAGTAGGAAACGTTTTAGGGGTAATATTGACCCAATTAATTCCATCAGTAGATCTGAATATTCCGATTTTACCATTGTAGCCATTGCTACTCAAGGTGGCATAAATAATACCTGTAGATGTTACGGCTACATCGGTAAAATTAGCATAGGCACTAAATACATTATTAACCCCTGCCAATACCGGTTTAATAGTATCACCGCCGGAAGTACTTTTAAAAATCCCGCCATAGGCAGCAATATATACTTCATCTTTGGTAGTATTCGCAGGATTAATGGCAATATTCCATACATATTGCAAGAAAGAAAAGTTTTGTGGTTTATTGACGGATTGTAATAATTGCCAAGTTTTTCCGGAGTCAGTAGATTTAAAATAGCCGTCACCGGCCACAATAAAACCGCCATAAGCTTCCCCGGTTCCGGCATACCAAATATTTTGTTTACCGGATCGGGTATCCTGAGCAATACAAGTAATTGTTTTTAGTTGACCGGGAGTAGTGCATTGTTTCCATGTTTTCCCGGAATCTAAGCTCCTCCATACCCCACCTGAGGCCGCACCTGCCATGATAATGCTTTCGTTCGTTACATCCAATGCAATGGCACGGGTACGGCCCCCAACATTATTTGGTCCGCGAGAAATCCATCCGGAGGGCCCTTTGGCCATTTTAGTACCATATACCTCCTCAAAGGTTGGAATCCCCTTTGCAAATGCCAATTCCAATGCGCGAATATTATCGGGAATTTTTCCGGTTTGCGGATCACGGGTTCGCATCCACTCCCATTTTAACCTTGCCATGGGATCATCCTCCATGGCACCGCCGGCTCCTTCTTCTTCCTCTTCTTCTCCGTGGGCAAAAACAGATTGTATCTTTAACTTATCATAAGAACTATGTAAATAAAAAAACGGGGCTATTGCCAAGGCAAGACTTAGAATAATAATGAGAGGGTTGCTTAATTTTTTCATGATATAAATGCGATACTTCAAATATAAGAATTCCATCGCTTTTAATTTTCGGTAGATTTTATACTCATGTGGTTATAAAACAAGCGAGGGATGAAAAAATCCATCCCTCGCTTTATGTAAATTTGTTTGTTTCTACTAGATTACTTCTACCTCATTAGATTTTGGAGGATTGAAAGTTTTAGCCAAAATATATTCACGATTTAAGCGTGCAATATGATTCTGACCAATTTGCTTAGGACATTCCAAGGAACATGCACCTACATTGGTACAATTTCCGAATCCTTCATCTTCCATTTGTGCAATCATATCTTCTACTCTTCTGTAACGCTCCGGTTTGCCTTGAGGCAATAAGGCCAGCTGAGATATTTTAGCGGCAGTGAAGAGCATGGCAGAAGCATTAGGGCATGCTGCCACACATGCACCGCAGCCAATACATGCAGCACCGGTAAATGCTTCATCAGCCACCGGCTTAGGAACCAATATTTCATTGGCATCCGGAGCGGCACCGGTATTGACAGAAACATATCCGCCTTTTTGAAGGATTCTATCCAAAGCAGAACGATCCACTACCAAATCCTTAATGACTGGAAATGCTTTAGCTCTCCAAGGCTCCACGGTAATGGTATCCCCATCTTTGAACTTACGCATATGTAATTGGCAAGTAGCAGTTCCCCCTTCCGGGCCATGTGCACGGCCATTAATATAACAACCGCAACTACCGCAAATACCTTCACGGCAATCATGTGCAAAAGCCACAGGATCTTCCCCTTTTTTAACCAGATCTTCATTAAGAATATCCAACATTTCCAAGAAGGAAGCATGGGTAGATATATTGTTAACTTTATAGGTCACCAATTTTCCGCTGTCATTAGCGTTACGTTGGCGCCAGATTTTTAGAGTTAAATTTAAATTTGACATATGTTAAATTGTTTCTTCGTAACTATTAGTTTTTATTTTAAGACTTCCACCACTATCTTTCAAAATTTTTAAAAGCTTCGGTTTATTAGATGGTTCAAGTCTAGGCACGCCGCCGCAAATTATTCTTGCATCCAAAACCTTATCTTTTAAATCTGCATTTAAAATATTAATTGTAGAAATCAATTGACTAATTCCTTTATATATTGTTTTCCTTCCTTGAAGTTCAACAAGGATTGCTCTTTTCTTTGGTGATGAAAAAATGTCTAACATAAAATCACATCTTTCAAATGGGTTCTTAATCAAACAGTCATCGATTCGAATTCCTCTAATTCTTAATTCTGATCTGTTATTTAAAATATATGACTTACCAAGTTCCTCCATCACTATCTTTTTACGCTTTTCATCAAATTCTACACATTCCTCATTTGTATTTATCATCGTTATTTTGAATAATTAAGATCTAAAAGTTGATTAAAATTTTCACTTATAACCTCAGAAACCAAATCAATCTTTTCAGCCTTAATTAATTTTTCCTCCCAATCTATTATATCTTCGGCCGTTCCGTCAGTTTTTAATAAATATGCAGAAACATCATCCGGATTTATCCAATATTTTTCCGGAAGTACAATTTTTGCTTTATCATTATTTTTAGGATTATGCCCAACGTGATGGGCCAACATGCAATTATTTAACGAGGTTAAAATATAAGGACTATGCGTAGGTAACAATAAAGAACCTCCGTTTAAATTAGTATAATTGACCAAAAATTGCACTAATTTCATTTGTGCACTAGGAAAAATATTTAGTTCCAATTCCTCTATGATAAGTGTCTTTGGTCTATTTCGTTTCAAATAATAATTACATATTAATTCAATAGGTATCAAGGATTGATAACCACTTGCAGAATTTTTCAATAAATATTTCAACAATTCATTTTGCTTTCGAATATAACCAATCCCGTTAGTCTTCAAGTAATAAATATCTAAAGACTGAATTAATGTTTCATCTTTAAATTCATCAGAGATCTTATCAATAGCTGCGATCTGATTATATAAAGTATCTGAAAGGTTTCCAACACTTCCTTTTGGCAACGAAAAAATTGATTGTAGTCCTCTTTCTGTCGGTAAGAAAAATGGATTATCTAAAACTTGTTTTACTTCATTTAGATAAAAACTGGTAGGGATTCCAGCAAGTTTTGCAATATTGGTTCCACGTACTTCATTTTTTTTAATTGCAACACCTTCCAATTTATCTAACAGATTTTTAAATCTATCAGATTTTGATTCAATAACAGGATATAAAAACCTTTCTTCGCCGTTTTCTAATTTGTCAGTTTTATATTCAATTTTTAAATTATAATGTTCGCATTCATATAAAATGAATGTATTGGGTTGATAATAATATTCTAAACCCCAGGCTGCAAGCCCTTCTAAAATTGAAGATTTATATTCACCGGCATAAAATCCCTCATCATAAAAATAAGAAAAATACCTGCAAACTGCGAGTAACTTAGCCACAGTACTTTTTCCGGTGGCCTGTTCTCCAATTAGTACAGTTACCTTTCCCAAATTAAGAGTCATATCTTTAATTGGTCCAAAGTTCTTTATGACAAGTTTTTCCTTTTCCACCTAAAATTTTGGTATAAATATTTTCAAAATACTATTTATAACTACGTTGGCTAGGTTTAACGCTTTCAAAAACCAAGTTCTCTTTATTTAATTTCTCAGCTTGGTTTTCACCTTGATATTCCCAGGCTGCTACATACATAAAGTTTTCATCATCACGTCGTGCTTCACCTTCTTCGGTTTGGTATTCCAAGCGGAAGTGACCACCGCAACTTTCATTTCTATGTAATGCATCTTCGGCCATCAAAATGCCCAATTCAATAAAATCTGCAGTACGACCTGCTTTTTCTAATTGTTCATTAAGCTCTTCTCCGGTACCGCTTACTTTTAAGTCCTTCCAGAATTCTTCTTTTAATTGCTTCATTTCAGCAATGGCTTGTTTTAATCCGTCGGCAGTACGAGCCATCCCAACTTTATCCCACATTATTTTGCCTAAAGCGCGATGCAATTCATCAGGTGTTTTAGTACCTTTAATATTTATTAATTGATTAATGCGGGCCTTGACCTCATCTTCTGCTTGCTTAAATGCAGGATGATTGCCGTCCACCTTTGCAAAACCCAGCGTGGATAAGTAATCACCGATGGTCACCGGTAAAACAAAATAACCATCAGCAAGACCTTGCATTAAAGCACTTGCGCCTAAACGATTGGCACCATGATCAGAGAAATTGGCCTCACCGGCAGCATATAGTCCCGGAATGGTGGTTTGCAAATTATAATCCACCCACAATCCACCCATGGTATAGTGAACCGCAGGATATATTCTCATTGGCGTTTTGTAAGGATTTTCCCCGGTAATTTTTTCATACATTTCAAAAAGATTACCATAGCGGGCACTCACCTGATCTTCTCCCAATCGAGCAATGGATTCAGCAAAATCCAAATAACTTGCCTGACCGGTTGGACCTACGCCCCTACCTTCATCACAAACTTCTTTAATATTTCTGGCAGCAATATCACGAGGAACTAAATTTCCGAAGCTCGGATATTTTCTCTCCAAAAAATAATCTCTTTCTTCTTCAGGAATATCTAATGGATTTCTTTTATCTCCTACTTTTTTAGGTACCCATACTCTACCGTCATTTCGCAAACTTTCACTCATGAGTGTCAGCTTACTTTGATATTCGCCGGAAGCAGGAATACAAGTAGGATGGATTTGCGTAAAACAAGGATTGGCAAAATAGGCTCCTTTTTTATGTGCTCTCCATATAGCAGTAGTGTTAGAGCCTTTCGCGTTGGTGGAAAGATAAAATACATTTCCATATCCGCCGGTTGCTAATATCACTGCATGTGCAGCATGACTTTTTATTTCACCACTGACCAAATCACGGGTTACTATACCGCGTGCTACACCATCAATCACCACTAAATCTAACATCTCGTGGCGGGTATACAATTTTACTTTACCGGCATCTACTTGACGGTTGAGCGCAGAAACCGCACCATATAATAATTGTTGTCCTGTTTGACCACGTGCATAAAATGTACGACTTACTTGTGCGCCGCCAAAAGAACGATTATCCAATAATCCGCCATATTCACGAGCAAAAGGCACGCCTTGTGCAACGGATTGATCTATAATTTTTACACTTACTTCTGCCAAGCGATAGACATTGCCTTCTCTTGCACGGAAGTCGCCACCTTTAATGGTGTCATAAAAAAGTCTATAAACACTATCAGCTTCATTTTTATAATTCTTTGCAGCATTAATTCCGCCTTGTGCAGCCACACTATGTGCTCTACGTGCAGAATCATGAAAACAAAACGCATGAACATTATACCCCAACTCTGCCAAAGAAGCAGCTGCAGAAGCTCCGGCCAATCCGGTACCGACTACAATTACATCCAATTTCCTCTTATTAGCGGGATTGACCAATTTTACATTGAAAGAATGATTCTTCCATTTATCTTGGAGGTTCCCATTTGGAATTTTCGCGTCTAACATAAAACTTTATATTGAAAGATTGAAAAATATTAAATTTAAAGCCATTAATTCATAATGGTTTGTAGGTAAAAATAAATCGGCATAGAGGCAAAGCCCAAGCTGATCACTAAGGATAAAATAACCCCTAGTATTTTTATTCCCGAATAAAAATTAGGATGTCTTAATCCTAAGGTTTGAAAGGCACTTGAAAAGCCATGATTAAGATGTAAACCCAGTAAAATCATCGCAAATACATAAAATGCTGAATAGTATGGATTAGCAAATGCATCACGGGTGATTTCAAATAAGGTTTTGCCATCCATTCCATCCGTTATGCGGTAAGGCACAAAAAATGATTTTAAATGAATGACTAAAAAGATTAAAATAACACTTCCGCTCCATATCATATTGCGGGAAGTCCATTTGGTTTTTTCATGCGGCTTACTCATTTGATAACGAATAGGTCGTGCACTGCGGTTTTTAGACCACAATATAAACCCATCTACGAAATGGAAAATGATTCCCGCAAATAGCAGATATTCTACAATACGTATAATGGTATTGTGAGACATATCATGACTGTATTCATTGAAAGCTGCTCCTCCGTCATTGGCAAAGAGAAGTAAATTTCCAAATACATGTTCGATGAGAAAGAAGACCAGGAAAAGCCCCGTAAGAGCCATGATTATTTTCCTGCCAATAGAATAGTTAAATGTTCTTGCAAACCAGTTCATTGATTTTAGCTAATTAATTTGGCATTCCTATATAGCCGGGGCAAATTTAGCTTAAAAAGGAGCAAGATTGTTCAGAATATTTTTATTTTGTAATGAATCCAAATTGTTTAAGGCTCCTATTCTTATAATTATAATCATCCATCTAAAAAAGGATCGTCCCTTGAACACAATTAAAAAATATCCTTGTAAAAAAAATAAACTGAAAACTGTAAAAATGTTGCGCCTTAAAATTGCATTATTTAATGAAAATGAAATTACAAATGACTGTAAAAGTGAGTTTTATTAAAATACATTTACAGTTTTACTTTAATTGAGCCGATCTAATTAATTGCAATAATGAAGATTGCAACTATTATAATACCGAAAAATTTATACCGCTACAGCTTATTTCATTCCGATCCAATCAACAAAAAACCCCGAAGAAAACTTCGGGGTCAGATTCAATACTAAATATTTTTAAATCTTATTTTTTAGCAATTGGTTTACCGAAATATACATCATTGCCTAAGAACCATCCTCTGGTTTGTGATTTTACTGCATTATACTGCATCATATAATCACCGCTTGGGAAACGTAAATTAACAGTTACTCGGTTATAAGTAGTACCATCCACATTTACTTCATCAGTAGTAACATTACCGATTAAAACTTTACCCCAATCCAATCCATCTTTTTTGGAAATAGTATTAGCAATGTCAAAATCAGCAGTTAATTTAGCTTTTAAGGTTCCGGTACGATAATCAGTACTATACTTATTATAATACGGATTGCCTAAAACACCTGCATTATTGGTAACTACTTCATCCATTACATCATGTGTAGGGATTAAACAAAAAGCTTCTTTTGGGCTATTGTCCTGCAATGTTCTAACTAATGGTAGGGCAAGCTCATCAGCTTTAGAATGATAAGTAAAATGGCAAGAGCTTAATAAAAGTCCTGCAAAAACGATAACTACTAATATTCTTGATTTCATAAATAAAATAGGCAATAAAATTATTTTTCAGATTCCTTTTCAGTTTTGTTCTCTGCAGCCGGAGCAGTTTCAGCTTTGGCTTCAGGAGCTTTCATTCTTGAGGCACGGAACTCTTTATCTAATTGCTCACCCTCAGGAGTTTGGTATGTTGGAGCCATGATGTCCACACCATTTTCCCTTTCATGATTATATGAATTGGTACGACGATGGAAATACCAGTAGCTACCAATGGTACCTACAAATAAAAAGATGCAAATGAAAAAGCTACCTAAGGAATATACCCTGTATAGCTCATGCGGACGTTTATTACTCATTGAATAAAATTTTGTGCAAAAGTCGATAAAATCGTGAAATTCTAAAACTATCCATCAATATTTTTAGAAAGAATTATATGCTTATATTCTAAATCCTTTAATTGTGAGGAAGTTATATTTAAATGTTCTTGCAGAATACTTTTTGTATTTTGGCCTAAATGAGGTGGTAAGCCTATTTTATCCTGAAATCGCAAGCCGGAACTCAGTTGACTTACTCCCTTTTTACCCAAATGTTCTAAAATAAGCTTGGCAGCTTCCGGTTTATTTAATGCCTCCTCAATACTTGCTACTAAACCTGCCGGTATTTTATGTTTATCAAAGTCTTGCATCAAAATATCGGAGTTACATTCTTTAAAAACCGCCGATAAAATATAATACAATTCCTGCCGATGATTTATTCGCAAAGTATTATTGGCAAATTTAGCCTCCATAGGAAGATGAAGTACCTGGCATAATGATTCAAATTGGCGATCATTCCCAATGGCTAAAATTATATGCCTTTGATCTTTGGTTAAAAAAGTTTCACCATATGGGGCAATATTGGGATGTAAAGAACCGGATAATTCCGGTAAATATCCGGCTATCAAATAATTAGAAGCTTGGTTGGCCAAAGAAAGTAAGGCGGCCTCAAATAAGCTGACTTTTACTTCTGAGCCTTCATTGGTTTTTAAGCGTTTAATATAAGCCAATAAAATCCCTTCTTTGAGATGATGCGCTGCAATTACATCTATTAAGGCTACCGGCATCTTCAGCGGACCGGAGCCCGGAGTACCATTCATTGCCATGAAACCACTTTCGGCCTGCAAAACGGCATCATATCCGGTCTTTGGATTATTGTCGCCGTAAGCATTGATAGCGGCATAAATTAATTTAGGATTCAACTCCTTTAGAGTTTTATAATCTAATTTTAATTTTTCAGCATCCCCTGATTTAAAAGATACGATTACAAGATCTGCTTTCTTAAGTAAGGCGTACAAAATAGACTTGCCTTCTTCTGTGGAAACATCTAATGCCAAGGATGATTTTCCCCAGTTAACAGTTGAAAAATAGGCAGGAATATCATTATTAATATCCTCGCTTGGTAATTTCCAAGAACGGGTTACATCACCACCGGTTCGAGGATGCTCAATTTTAATGACCTCTGCGCCTAGTTCTGCAAAAAACATTCCTACGGAAGGTCCTGCTAAAACTGAAGCCAATTCTATAACCAGTAAATCAGAAAACATGGCAAGAATGTTAGAAATATTAAAATTAATTTATTGAATAAGAGAACATTTCATCATGCAATTGATGTATTTTCTTGGAAGACATACTTTTTATAAAATAATTCCTGAACATGACAAACCATTTATTTTCATTTTGTCCTGCCTGACCATGTCTTAAGGATTCATTGGCAATCGCCAAAGTTCTAGGAATACGTTCCAATTCAAAGGCTGCAAGTGCGCTTTCAAGATTATCTGAGCTAGAAAGTAAATGTGCTAATAAATAAGCGTCTTCCATCATGAGGCAGGCTGCCTGTCCTTTATTGGGTGTCATTGGGTGAGCGGCATCACCTATCATTAAAACCTTACCATCATGCCATTTTGCTATAAATTCGCGGTCATAAATGGGCGTCTTGCTTATTTCTTCTTCTATGGTGGCGCCGATAATTTGTGAATATGGCCCCTCGAAGCTCCTAAACATATTGACCAACTTCTTTTTTCTCCCATCCATATGTTGGTAACTTTTCAAGGTTTCATTATAAGTTGCCCACCATCCTAATTTGCCATTGTGCATAGGAATAATTCCAAAGCGTTTTCCGGAACCCATTATTTCCAGCAGTGCCGTAGGATCGATATCCTGATGCGTATAGGAAACTTCGCCTTGCCACATGGTATAACCTTTGTAATTTGGCCTGCCATCCCCTATCATTTGCTCTCTGATTTTAGAATACAATCCATCTGCACCAATAATAAAATCATAAGGCGCACTTCCACCATCTTCCAAAAATGCTATAACTTCATTATTGGTATTTTGATATCCTGAAAATCTTTTGGTACTGATAATACCAGAAGGTAATTGATTTTTTAATACATTAAAAAAAACTGTACGTTCTATGCCGATGCATGGGGTATTATAAAGTTCTAATCCGGCACTGTTTAAAATTTTGCCTGAAGGATTGGCTACTTTCATTTGTTTCAAAACCACCCCGGCTGATAAAACTTTATCCAATAAATCCAATTGCTTTAATACACGCGAACCATTGGGCCAAATAACCAAGCCGGAATTAACTTCACGCTGCTCACCCGCTTTTTCAAAAATAGTTACCTGATAGCCCTTTTTTAAAAGTGCAAGCGCAGTGAAGATGCCGCCAATACCGGCACCAACAATTGCAATCCTTTCCAGTTTTACACTCATAAATAAATTAAAAGCAAAATTGCTTAATAAAAAAAGACTATGAAGTTTGTAAAATATTATTCAATATGGAATCAAAAATTAAACGCCCGTCGGTATTTCCTAAATGGATTTCAGCAGCCCTTTCAGGATGCGGCATCATTCCGAATACATTTCTGCCTTCATTGCAAATTCCGGCAATATTATTTATGGCACCATTAGGATTTGCAACAGCATTTACTGTTCCATCTTCGTTACAATATCTGAATAATATCTGATTATTTTTTTCTAAAGCATTAATCGTGGCTTCATCCGCAAAATACCTTCCCTCTGCATGTGCAATAGGAATTTTTAAAACCGAATCCATCGGAATATTTTGAGTAAGTATGGTATTATTGGTAGCGGGTTTTAAGAAAATATTTTTACAAATAAATTTTTGAGAATCATTTCGTAATAATACCCCGGGTAATAAATGTGCTTCACATAATACTTGGAAACCATTACAGATCCCCATGACGTAACCACCATTTTTGGCAAAGGCAATAATGCTTTCCATAATGGGAGAAAAGCGTGCTACTGCACCGCATCTCAAATAATCTCCATATGAAAAACCGCCCGGAATAAAAATAAAGTCACAACCATGTAAATCAGTATCTTTATGCCATAATGCCAAAGTTTCATAACCATATACATTGCGTAACACATTGATTGTGTCTTGATCGCAATTACTGCCGGGGAAAACTACCACTCCAAATTTCATGCTTCAAATTTAAGGAAAGCCTTTTATATGGTATAATATTATTTTTAAAGTGCTTAATTTTATATAAGTTACTCTATTTAAGTAATTTTGCTAAGTTTCACATCCCATAATTGGCATTGATTTTGTTATTTTCAAGTCTTAAAAATACCTAACTTTGCATAAAATTTCAAACCATTGAACAGCGATAAACCTACTATTTTAGTGACGAATGATGACGGTATTACTTCCCCGGGGATCGCAGCCTTAATACATGCAGTTAAGCCTCTCGGAAACATAGTGGTAGTAGCACCGGATAGTCCGCAATCGGGAATGGGACATGCCATTACGGTAGCTAAACCATTACGCCTGGATCCTATTAAACTTTATGAAGGGGTTCAATGTTTTCAAAGCTCCGGAACCCCTGCGGATTGCGTAAAATTAGCGGTCGCAAAAGTATTGCATAAAAAACCGGATTTAGTGGTATCCGGCATTAATCATGGCTCCAATTCTAGTATTAGTGTTATTTATTCCGGGACCATGTCTGCCGCAGTAGAAGCCTCCATTGAAAATATTCCTGCAGTAGGATTTTCATTGGTTAATTATTCTCATGAGGCGGATATGACGGCAGCATCCAAAATTGCACGCCATATCGCCAAACTGATTTTAGAAAATGGTTTGCCTCAGGGCACCGTTTTAAATGTTAATATACCTGATGTTCCCTATGAAGAAATAAAAGGCATCAAAATTTGCAGGCAAGCCAATGCCAAATACGAAGAAGAATTTGATGAACGTACGGATCCCAATGGTCGGAAATATTACTGGATGGTTGGTAATTTTTTAAACCTCGATAAAGGAGATGATACTGATGTATGGGCCTTGAAAAATAATTTTGTTTCAATGGTTCCCGTACAATATGATATGACCGCCCATCATGCTATATCCATATTAAATAACTGGAAACTCAATGCTTAAAAAAGATAATATTTTTATTGGCCTGATTCCGGCCATCATCATTCCAATAGTAATTGCTATTTTATTGTATGATTATTGGAGCCTTGGCCCATTCAGCGATTTTTACAGACTTTCCGTTGGTAGCGGCAATCTTACCAAAATGTTGGCCTTGGGTTGTTTCCCAAATGTGGGTATTTTCTTTCTTTATATCAGAGCTAATAAAATACGCGCTGCCCAAGGAGTAATTTCAGGTACTTTGTTTTATGTAATGGTTACAGTTTACTACATGTTTTTACGATGAAATACTATATCCTTTCAGGGGAGGCATCCGGCGATTTGCATGGTTCTAATTTAATTAAAGAAATAAATAAATTGGATCCGCAAGCCCATATCCGTGCATGGGGCGGAGATTTGATGCAGGCTGAAGGTGCCTTTATTGTAAAACACTACAAAGAATTGGCATTTATGGGTTTTAAGGAGGTTATTGTAAACCTTAAGACCATTCTTAATAATATTAGCTTTTGTAAAAAAGATATTGATGTATTTAAACCTGATGTAGTCATCTTTATAGATTATCCCGGTTTTAATTTAAGAATTGCTTCCTGGGCCAAACTTCAAGGATATAAAACAGTATATTATATCTCACCGCAATTGTGGGCGTGGAAAGAAGGCAGAGTCAAACAAATTAAACAATACATTGATAAAATGTTTGTTATTCTACCCTTCGAAAAAGATTTTTATAAAAAGCATCATTATGAAGTTGAATTTCCGGGACATCCTTTATTGGACGTTACGGAAAATCATATAAAAGATGAAACCTTTCTCAGCAGGCATCAGTTGGCGGGAAAAAAAATAATTGCATTATTGCCGGGCAGCCGCAAACAAGAAATTTCAAAAATGCTGCCTGTAATGTTGGAAGTAAGCCAAAAGTTTCTTTCGGAATATACTTTTGTATTGGCAGGTGCCCCTGCTATGGAGGATAGTATTTACATGGAATACATACAGAAATATCCAGTACAAATTGTAAGAAATGAAACGCATCAACTGCTGGCGCACGCCTATGCCGCTTTAGTAACCAGTGGTACGGCTACCTTAGAAACTGCACTCTTTGGGGTACCGGAAGTAGTTTGTTATAAAGGCAGTAAAATTTCATTTGCCATTGCGAGACGCATCGTAAATGTTCCTTTTATTTCTTTAGTTAACTTAATAGCAGAAAAAGAAATTGTAAAAGAATTAATTCAAGATAATTTTAACACAAATAGTTTATATTTAGAATTAGACAAAATCTTAAATCAAGCAACATACAGGGATAATATGCTAGAGGAAATGAAAAAAATAAGACTGCAATTGGGTGGCAAAGGCGCCTCTGCGAGGACAGCAAAAAGCATATTTGATTTTATTAAATAATATAATTTTAACACATTTATTTATTACAAATATTTAACACATATTTTTAACACAAAAAAATATTGCCTTCTTTTAGCTTCTGTTTGCTTAAGCCTGTTTAAAAGTGCTTGCATTTTTGCTTAAAATTTGACTATCCGCGGCAAGGATTCATCCAGTATCTTTGCAGTATTATTTACAAGAATGAAGTATTTTTTATTATTGGCATGTCTTTGCCTTTATTCATGTGATCAAATGCTGGAAGACTCTGCTGCTTCGGGGAAAGTAGAAATACAAAAAATTCCCGGAAAATATGATGGGTCCTTATCGCTAGCCAAGGAAGCTGCTTTAAGAACCACTTTAATATTAGCTGCTAATCACTCCTATACCGCTAATTTTTATAGTTGGGCCAGCAATACCAATCATCGAGAAACGGGCAATTGGAAAACTATTGGGGATTCCATTTTATATATTCGAAATATGAATGGAAAATCGTGTAGTTTTAAGATTTATCCTGATTTAAGTTTGAAAGAATTGGACAAAAATGGGAAAGAACTACCTAAGGAACAAAGCAAAGGTTTAAAGCGCTCCACAGGTGTGGATAAAATCTAAACAAAATAAATATTTATACAATTAACCGTATTCCATAATCAATTCATAATTTTACCCCGTTAAAATCACAAATTAGTATGTCATATAATCTTTTGAAAGGAAAAAGAGGAATTATCTTCGGTGCATTGGATGAAAAATCAATTGCCTGGAAAGTTGCTCAACAAGCTCATCAAGAAGGTGCACAATTTACTTTAACCAATACTGCCCTGGCATTGCGCATGGGGACCATCAACCAACTTGCTGAAGAATGCAATGCAAAAATTATTGCTGCTGATGTAACTGTAATGGAGGATTTGGAAAATCTTTTCAAAGAATCTCAAGAAATATTGGGCGGAAAGTTGGATTTTATTCTTCATTCCGTTGGGATGTCGCCAAATGTGCGTAAAAAACGCCCTTATACTGATTTAAATTACGAATTTTATCAAAAGACCTTAGATATCTCTGCTATGTCCTTGCATAAAGTATTGCAAACTGCCATGAAGCAGGATGCCCTTAATGAATGGGCCTCAGTAGTAGCATTAACTTATATTGCAGCACAGCGTACTTTTCCCGACTATAGCGATATGGCGGAGGCCAAAGCGATGTTGGAATCTATTGTAAGAAGTTTCGGATACCATTACGGCTCTGCTAAAAAAGTTAGGGTTAATTCCATATCTCAATCCCCTACGGCAACTACGGCAGGTAGCGGCGTTGGCGGATTTGATTCATTTATAGACTATGCTGAACGGATGTCTCCATTGGGCAATGCCAGCGCTGAAGAATGTGCCTCCTATACCATTGCACTTTTTTCCGACCTCACCAAAAAAGTAACTATGCAAAACTTATTTCATGATGGAGGATTTTCCAGTACTGGGGTAAGTACTTTAGTCATGGAAAAATTTGGTATTTAATCCGGGGCAACGAATCTAAATTAGTCATGCATCCCTTTACCTGCTAGAATTTTTGGCAGGAACCTTTGTATTCGTTCCGTTCTAGTTTTCACTTGCTTGGCTTGAGCAAAATAAAACAAATAAGTACGTTGCCTTCCCAAACTTAATTGATTAAAAGCTAATTTTAACTCAATATTTTGATTAAGCATTACCTGAAACTCAAATGGAATTTCTAAGCGCGAAATTAAGGTAGGCTCAAGTTTTTGCCCTGAGCGTTCTATTTGTATTGCTTGTTGAATGTATGAATTAATAATCTTTTCATGTTTTATTATTTCATCAATAGAACTAAATTTAACCCACCTGGCCATTTGGGTATGTTTACCGGGTTGAATTAAAATTTTATAATTATCTTCAATAAGTGCCCCTTTAAAAAAGGCCAGCGCACAATTATTTTTCAGTGCGTTGATCCCGACAATATTTTTATTCCGATCCGTATATATAGGAACATTCCATTTTAAGGTTTCATTAAGTTCATTGGTCAGAATAATCTTACGAAGCGAAAGCAATTCCTTTTTCCACTTTGTAAGGGTATTAAAATAATTTGCAATGTTTGCTTCCATCATTTAATCTTCAATTCCTTTCCCATTAAGAATATTGGGTATATACTTTTTCACCCGCTCTTCTCTTGTTTTGGATAGCTTTGGCTGACCAAAGAAATATAAGTAAGCTCTTTGGCGTCCGGGGGTCAGAGCATCAAAACATTTTTTCAAATGAGGATCTTCTGTGAGTTTCAATTTAAATTCTTCCGGCATGGTATATTCCTGAGTCGTTTTAAAAACCACTTTCTGACCGGATTTTTCTATTTCAATGGCCTCTTTAACGTAGGCCTTAATTACTTTTTCTAACTTTATAATTTCCTCCAAGTTTTTAAACCTGATTTGACGTCCTGCTTGTACATTAGCCGTTTGCTGAATTAGTATTTTTTTGGGGTCTTTTAATAATACGCCTTTATGAAATAAGAGGGCGCAATATTCTTTAAATCCATGAATTAATACCACATTGGTATTTTGAAAAGTATAACATGGCACGCCCCATTTAACTTCTTCCACCATGGGTGAATCCAACATTAATTTTCTTAAATACTCATATTCTTCTTTCCAGGATTTTGCCTTGTTAAAGAAGAAATCTGCTTTAGGATTTAGTGCACTCATTTTTTAAGTTTTAAATTTATTAATGCTCGTTTGAAATTAATTCAAGTCCAATTTCAATGTATCAAAATTATGGACATTTTTTTGAAAAATCAATAAGCCGTTAAATCTACCATTTACGATAAGCATATAAAAGCAAAAGCCTCGAAATTCGAGGCTTTTGCTTTTATAAAATAATTAAATAATTATTCTTTGGTTGGTTCGGAAGCATTGGCATCTGAATCAGTAGTGGAAGGAGGATTTTTCGCCTTTTCAATTTTAAATTTGAATTCCCTTTCCTTACCGTCCTCAGCACTTTCTTTGCCAAGATCTGCCACTATCGTATCTCCTTCGGAAATCTCGGATTTCAAGATTTCTTCGGCAATTGGATCTTCCAAATATTTTTGAATGACCCTTCGCAAAGGACGTGCACCAAATGCAGGATCAAAGCCCTTTTCAGCTAAAAGATCTTTAGCTTTTTTAGAAACTTTAATATTGTATCCCATTACACGAATACGTTTGAAAAGCATTTCCAATTGCAAATCAATAATCTTATTGATGTCTTTTTCGCTTAAAGTATTAAATACAATTACGTCATCAATACGATTTAAGAACTCCGGAGAGAAGGTACGTTTTAAGGCCCCTTGAATAACGCTCTTGGTGTAATCATCTACATTGTTTTCCTTAGCAGAAGTACTGAATCCAACACCCTTACCAAAATCCTTCAATTGGCGAGAACCAATATTTGAAGTCATGATAATAATTGTATTTCTGAAATCAATTTTTCTACCTAAACTATCTGTAATGAAACCTTCATCCAATACTTGCAATAAAATATTATAAACATCCGGATGCGCCTTTTCAATTTCATCTAAAAGAATAACAGCATATGGTTTGCGTCTTACTTTTTCAGTAAGTTGTCCGCCTTCTTCATAACCAATATATCCGGGAGGCGCTCCTACCAATCTGGATACTGCAAATTTTTCCATATACTCACTCATGTCTATGCGTATCAGAGCATCATCCGTATCAAATAAGTATTTGGATAAAATTTTAGCTAATTCAGTTTTTCCGACCCCGGTAGGACCCAAAAAGATAAATGAACCTATAGGGCGATTGGGATCTTTCAAACCGGCACGGGTTCTTTGGATGGCTTTGGTAAGTTTTGCAATTGCCTCACTTTGTCCCACCACGCCTGCTTGCAATTCCGCTTCCATGTTCAATAAACGAACACCTTCGCTTTGCGCAATACGCTTGGTAGGAATACCGGTCATCATACCAACCACTTCAGCAATATCTTCTTCATTGACGACGAAGCGTTGCTTTTTAGTTTCTTCCTCCCACTCTTTTTTAGCCGTTTCCAATTGTTCTATCAGTTGCTTTTCCTTATCTCTAAGTTTAGCCGCCTCTTCGTACTGCTGACTTTTAACAACTTTATTTTTCTGTACTTTTATTTCCTCAATCTTTTTTTCCAATTCCAATACATTGGCAGGAACGTGAATATTGGTAATATGTACTCTTGCGCCGGCTTCATCCAATACATCAATGGCCTTATCCGGAAGATAGCGATCACTGATATATCTTTCACTCATTTTTACACAAGCATCAAGAGCAGCCTGGGTATATTCCACCCCGTGATGGTCTTCGTACTTTTCCTTAATATTATTTAAGATTTCAAAAGTTTCTTCCGCAGAAGCAGGATTAACCATTACTTGTTGGAATCTTCTTTCTAAGGCACCATCTTTTTCAATGTATTGTCGATATTCATCCAAAGTGGTAGCACCAATACATTGGATATCACCACGTGCAAGGGCAGGTTTGAACATATTAGAGGCATCCAAACTACCACTGGCCCCACCGGCACCTATTATAGTATGTATTTCATCAATAAATAAAATAACATCAGGATTCTTTTCCAATTCATTCATTACGGCCTTCATACGCTCTTCAAACTGACCGCGATATTTGGTACCTGCCACCAGTGAAGCCAAATCCAGCGTAACGATTCGTTTATTAAATAAAACCCTGGAAACTTTCCTTTGTACAATTCTTAAGGCCAAACCTTCGGCAATGGCTGTTTTACCTACGCCGGGCTCACCGATTAAAATTGGATTGTTTTTCTTACGGCGACTTAATATTTGTGATACGCGTTCAATTTCTTTTTCGCGACCAACAATCGGATCTAATTTTCCTTCTTCAGCAGCTTTGGTCAAATCCCTGCCAAAATTATCCAATACCGGAGTTTTGGACTTCACGTCCGTTTTGCGACTGACATTACCATAACCTCCGCCTTTCTCAGATTCGCGATTATATTCTTCTTCTGAAGAATCAGCCGGATATTCAGATTTGGGTGCATAGAAATTTTCTTCCAATTGCTCTTTAAAAATTTCATAAGTTACTGCGAACTGATGCATGATTTGTGCAGCAATATTGTCTTCATCGCGCAATACGCTGAGCAATAAATGTTCGGTACCTATAATGTCGCTTTTAAATATTTTGGCTTCTAAATATGTAACCTTCAACACTTTCTCTGCCTGCTTGGTAAGTGGAATATTTCCGGTTATATTTTTGTGTGTTGCGGTATTACGGATGGCATCTTCTACAGATTTTTTAAGACGAATTAAATCCACTTCCAAAGTTCGGAGGGTCTTAATTGCCTTGCCTTCCCCTTCCCTGATAAGTCCGAGCAACAAGTGTTCGGTACCTATATAATCATGCCCAAGACGTATCGCTTCTTCTCTGCTGTAACTGATAACATCTCTGACGCGGGGTGAAAATTTTGCTTCCATTTTTTGATATGCTACTATTTTACTTTGTTATTCACCTAATATAAGGCTTCTTAAATTCCTTTACAATTTGAGTGCTACAATTGCAAATGTACTCACCTTTTTTGAAAATTGTTCCAAAATTTTTGATAAGTCATGATTAAGAATGAATTATGTAATAATATCCCTTTTAAATACCATGACTTATTGTCAGCCTTTTCTTTTTTAAATTTAGTTTGAACATTCATATTATTAACGAAAAATTAGCCCTTATCATATATTTTGATATTCTGAAAAATAGTTTTCGTTCTAAACATGTGCAAAGAAATATGGCACGGTAAAATAACTATATTCAGTGAAAGTTTTTCAAGCTTTTAATGCGTTAAACTTTGCGCTTTGTGCACAAAATAGTTTGATTTTAAGTAAATTTGGAAGTATAAATTTATTATCCACATTTAATTCACAATTAGGAATTTTCGTGTTCAAAAATTTAAAATAAACATTTTGGTGTTGTTTGGATGAGCAAGACATTAGATATTTGTGCCCCCTTAAAAAAGATATAAAATGGCAGAAGAGATAGGAAATACAATTAAGAAGTTTAGAAAACCCGGAACCAATACCGCTTTGTGGTCCGAATTGGGGAAATTGCCACCACAAGCTATTGATTTAGAAGAAGCTGTTTTAGGTGCATTGATGTTGGAACGCGAAGCCATCAGTGTCACTATTGAAATTTTACAATCTGAAAGTTTTTATAAACAAGAACATAAAGAAATTTATGCCGCTATTTTAAATCTTTTTTCAAAATCCCAGCCTATTGATATTCTTACAGTCACCCAAGAATTACGTTCTTTAGGAAAACTCGAACTTGCCGGTGGTGCATTTTATATCAGCGAATTAACCAACCGAGTAGGAAGTGCAGCCAATATTGAATACCATGCACGTATCGTTGCTCAAAAATTCATTTTAAGAAAATTAATTGAAGTGTCCTCCCATATTCAAACAGATGCCTTTGAGGAAACGACAGATGTATTTGAGCTTTTGGACCGTACTGAAAAGGAATTATTTAATATTACTGAACAGAATTTAAGAAATGCTTCCGACCCCATGTCTGTTTTAATTAATAAAGCAATTAAGCAGATGGAGGAAATCAAGCACAATTCTGACGGCTTGAGTGGCATTGCTTCCGGATTTACAGAATTAGATAAACTTACCTCCGGTTGGCAACGTTCAGACTTAATTATATTGGCGGCCCGTCCCGGTATGGGTAAAACTGCATTCGTGCTAAGTTTAGCTCGAAATGCAGCGGTCGATTTTAATAAACCGGTTGCCATCTTTTCATTAGAAATGTCATCCATCCAATTGGTACAAAGACTGATATCTTCTGAAGCAGAAATTTCCGGCATGAAACTCAGAAATGGTGAAATGCAAGAATTTGAATGGCAACAATTAAATACTAAAGTAACCAAATTATCTGCAGCTCCATTATATATAGATGATACCCCGGCATTGAATGTATTTGAATTGCGCGCCAAGTGTCGCCGATTGAAAGCACAATACAATATTGATATGGTCATCATTGATTACCTTCAATTAATGAGCGGAAATAAAGACGGCAGGTCCACAATGAACCGTGAACAAGAAATCAGTACTATTTCACGCTCCTTAAAAGGATTAGCCAAAGAACTTAATATCCCGGTGATTGCTTTATCACAGTTATCACGTGCAGCAGAACAAAGAGGCGGCAGTAAAAAACCGATTCTTTCCGACTTACGTGAATCGGGCTCTATTGAGCAGGATGCAGATCAGGTACTATTTATTTATAGACCTGAATATTATGGCATCGCAGAAGATGAGCAAGGATTACCAACGCCCGGTTTGGCAGAAATTATTGTTGCAAAAAACCGACATGGTGCCTTACAATCCGTAAAACTCAGATTTGAGGATAAATTTGCTCGATTTAAGGATTATGATGATTTCAGTTTCTCCACCGCCATTGATGATAGTCATCCGGGGGCTAACTTCAATGCCATTACCCGAGCATCAAAGATGAATGATGATGACGAGGAAATTCCGTTTTAAGACCAAATGTGAAGGTAAATCAAATTATTAATCTTCCATTTGTTCTAATAAATCATTTAATTCATTTAAGGTTTTTCGTTCTCCCAATTGTTGGGCTAAATCCACCCCTTTAAAAAGGAGCGCCTTGGCCTCCTCTATTTGTTGCATCTGGATTAATAATAATGCACCTTGGTAATATACAGGCAAATAATCAGGATTTGAGCGAAGCAATTGCTCAAAATATTCCCATGCTTTGGGGAGATTTTCCGAATTCATATATTCCAAACCGACAGCATAGGTTAGAAATGCATCATTGGGTTGGGATTCAAGCATCTTAAGCAAATTATCCAGTCTATTTATTTGCATATATTTTTTACTACCTTTGCGGTAAATTTACAAACAGGAATTAAGCATGAAAATTCTTCTTTGCGCAAGCAAAACTCCTGACACCACTGCAAAAATAAATTTTACGGCTGATAAAAAGGCATTAGATGCTAATGGTGTTCAATTTATATTAAATCCTTATGATGACCATGCCTTGGCCAGAGCCATGGACATCAAAGAAAAAAACAATTCCCATTTAACCGTAATTCATGCCGGGGATGCCGGATCTGAAGCTATATTACGCCGTGCATTATCCATCGGTGCGGATGATTGTATTCGCATTAATTTGGAACCGGCCGATTCCTATACGGTTGCCCATGAAATTGCTCATGCCATCCAAGGTGAAAACTTTGATTTGATTTTTACCGGCAGGGAATCTATCGATTTTAACGGCTCTCAAGTATGTTCACTTCTGGGTGAAATGCTCAATATACCATCCATTGATTTTGTAACTGATATTCAAATTGAAGGAAACCTTGCCACCCTTAAGCGTTTTATTGATGGCGGTGAAGAAACCTTGCAGGTTAATCTTCCTATTGTTATCAGTGCTACCAAGGAATTGGCAGAACCACGCATTCCAAATATGCGTGGCATTATGGCCTCTCGTACCAAACCCATTAAGGTTGTAGAACCCAGTGGGGATGCAGCATTAGTAATGTTGGAACAATTTGAACCACCGGTTGCTAAAACCGGTTGCACTTTTGTAGATGCTGCTGATGCCGCTAAACTTATTGACATTTTACATCAACAAGAAAAAGTTATTTAATTTAAAATTATTATGTCTGTTCTCGTTTACGCTGAAAATATAGAAGGAAAATTTGGTAAGCCCGTTTTAGAAGCAACTACTTATGCTTATGATACGGCACAAAAATTAGGGACTTCAGTAACTGCAGTAGTTATTGGAGCAGCTGCTCCGGAAGAACTAAATAAATTAGGGCAGTACGGTGCTCAAAAAATATTACACATTTCTGATGCCAGATTTGATTCCTTTAATGTGGGTGCCCTTGCAAAAACGTTGCAGGAAGCGGCTCAAAAAGAATCTGCGGATGTGATTATAATGAGTGCTACTTTCAATGCCAAGGCTATTGCTCCACGCCTATCAGCTCGTATGAAAGCAGGATTGGTAAGTAATGCCATCGGACTTCCGGAAACAGGAAATGGTTTTCATGTAAAAAAAGCTGTTTATTCCGGAAAAGGATTTGGTCATTTTAATATTACCAGCGCAACTAAAATTTTAACCATCTCTATTAATTCTTATCATTTAAAAAATATTGGCGCAAGTGCAATTATTGAATCTTGGACACCAAGTTTAAGTGACCAAGATTTCCCGGTTAAGGTCATTGAAACCAAAAGACAAAAAGGCAAAGTATCCCTTACGGAAGCAGAAATTGTAGTTTCCGGCGGACGTGGTATGAAGGGTCCTGAAAATTGGGGAATGATAGAAGAATTGGCGGACTTACTAGGAGCCGCTACAGCATGTTCAAAACCGGTTTCAGATATTGGATGGAGACCGCACAGCGAACACGTTGGCCAAACGGGATTAACCATTTCTCCCAACCTGTATTTTGCCATTGGTATTAGCGGTGCCATTCAGCATTTGGCGGGGGTAAGTTCCAGTAAAATTATTGTTGCCATCAATAAAGACCCGGAAGCACCTTTCTTTAAAGCTGCGGATTATGGCATTGTTGGTGATGCTTTTGAAGTATTGCCACAATTAATTGCTGAAGTAAAAAAGATAAAAGCAAACTAATTTTCTTAATTTGCAATAACGAATAAGTGCAGGAATAAAATTCAATGGAAAAAATACAATTACATATCCTTGGTATTTCATCAGGTCACACTTCCTCCTCCTATACACTTATTTTAGAAGAAACTGACGGTGAGCGAAAGTTACCCATTATTATCGGTGCTTTCGAGGCTCAGGCTATTGCCATAGAAATAGAAAAAATAGTTCCGGTGCGCCCTATGACCCATGATTTATTTTTTAATTTAGCCACGGCCTTTCATTTAAAAATAAAAGAGGTACTGATTCATAAGTTGCAAGATGGCGTTTTTTATGCCAATATTGTTTGTACGGACGGGACCACCGAAGAAGAAATTGATGCCAGAACTTCCGATGCCATTGCTTTAGCATTGCGCTTTAAATGCCCTATCTATACTTACGAAGAAATCATGTCCGAAGCGGGTATAGTACTTGGAGATAATGATACTGAACCGGCCACAGGCGAAGCCGCTCCGGCTGCCCCTAGTGCTCCGAAGCCGAAAAAATCAAAGGATACACTTTCCTCCTATTCCATAGAGGAATTAGAAAAAATGCTCGAAGAATCCTTAGATGAGGAAAATTATGTTTTAGCAGCTAAAATTCGTGACGAGATTAAGAAAAAACAAGACCATTAATCTTGAAGATTTATCGGTAAAGCACCGATTTCCTCATATCCTTCCGTTGTTTTCTTAAAATAATAATGCACCATTCCATTGGTAATCCATAAAAAGGAAGCATTTAAATCCTTATTGTAAACACTTATTTGAAAGGCTGTTTCCTTGGAAATGCCCACCTGTGGTGCTTTACATTCCACCAATAAGGCCACTTTCATGGCTTGATTCCAGACCAAAATATCCGATCTTTTTTGTCGCTCTAAATATTTATTACCTTGCTCCAATTTTATGTAGAGCGGACTTATATTCAAATGATTTATAAGGTAATGCACGACGTGTTGTCTGACCCATTCTTCGGGTTGCAAGACCACAAACTTTTTACGAAGTATATCATAAATGAATAGCTTCCCATCTTTTTGCTTTATTTTGCAGTCAAATACGGGGAGTTCTAATTTTAGCATAATTCCCTGATTACGATTACAAAGGTACATCTTTACATGAAAGCGGAATATTCTAAACTCATATCATCTTTAAAAAGTAAAAAATTTGCTCCTATTTATTTCCTGCATGGAGAGGAGAATTTCTTTATTGATGATATAGCTGAATTCATTGAATCTCACGCATTGAGCGAATCCGAAAAAAGCTTTAATCAACAAGTGTTGTACGGTAAAGAAATAGATGCCAATACGATTAAAAATGCGGCCATGCGTTACCCATTAATGAGCCCGTACCAAGTGCTCATTATCAAGGAAGCGCAGCAAATTAAAAAATGGGATGAACTTGAAGTCTATTTCGAAAAACCGGTGGATACAACCATCCTGGTGATATGCTACAAATTTGGGAAATTTGATAAAAGAACCAAAGCTTATAAAGCCTTAGAAAAAGGCCCGGCGGTATTGTTTGAATCCAAAACCTTGGAAGAATCCAAAGTACCTGAATGGATTCATCAATACCTCGAAACCAGACAAAGGAAAATAAAAAAGCAGGCGGCTGATATCCTTACCGAATATCTTGGCAATGACTTAGAAAAAATTGCCAATGCGATGGATAAAATCATCAATACCTCTGATGAAAACAAAGTTATTGATGAAAAGGATATTGAACAAAATGTTGGCATCAGTAGAGAATACAATATTTATGAGTTGCAAAAAGCCATCATCAATAAAGATATGTTAGCCTTTAGTAAAATTGTCAACTATATGGCCACACATACCAAGGAGCATCCCCTACCCATGGCCATCGGATTTTTTTATGGTTTCTTTTCTAAAGTTACTGCTATTCAATTAAAACGTACCCCGGCCAAAGACCTTGGCATTAATGAATTCTTCTTTAAAGATTATCAAAAAGCAGCAGCCAATTATCCTAACAAAGGCAAATACATCATGTCCTTATTGCAAGATTATGATTTAAGATTTAAAGGCGTTAATGATACGGGTACAGATGACGGGGAATTGTTTAAAGAATTATTTTATAAAATTATTTACGCCTAGCGAGGCGATTTATTTTCCTGAAATTAACAAAGCTTTCATTTGTTTGGCTTCTGTACTGCCGGGATTTCTTTTCAGAATTTTATTGAGTAAGGTGCTTGCTTCCATTTTATTATTATTATACAAGGCAATTTTAACTTGATTTAATAAAGCCGGTTCATAATCGGCATCTAAGGCTAGGGCTTTGCTCAAATACTTATTTGCCATAATAATGTTTTCTTTTACCAAATAATACAAAGCGTAAGCATTCCATCCCATGGCTGATTTTGGCTGCTCTGCAATTATAAATTTAAATTCCTTCTCGGCACTGCTATAATCATGCATCATCAAATACAAAGTGCCTGCTTGATTATGATACTCCAAATTGTACGGTTCAGCTTGCAAGGCTGCCTTAAAGTATTTCAAAGCAATATTATTTTCACCGATATTCATCGCTGATTTTGCCGCTTGATAATTAGCCACGCCTTCTTTAAATGTTTTATTGCTTTGTATAGCAATTTTAACCACTGCCGGAAAATCCTCTCTCAAATAGTAATAATATATATAGGCTTCCGGTGCCAGAGTAACCGGATAAAAATTCAAATATTTATAGGCGGAATCGAGATTATATCTTTTATGATCGAACTTTTCATAAAAAAACATATAGGCCTTAGCTATGCTTAATTTTTCCGGCTTTGGATTATCTAAACATTCCAAACCTTTAAATTTCCCAACTCCGATATTTTTTTTAGAGTGAGCATCACTTACATTTTTACGGATATAATGATCTGTAATGCTGACATGCGGAATATCTACAGCTCCTGATTTGGGCATATGACAAGTAACACAATTGTCCGCCTTTTCTTTGCGTTGCTTCAGGGATAACGTACACTCATTTTTATCTTGATGACAAGATTTACATTTATTATTAAAAAACTCATTTCCGGTTGCACGAACACTTACATGCGGATTATGACAACTTATGCAATTGAGAGCCGCAGTGCGTGCATTCGTTTTATTACTTTGAATAAAACACTGACTCTTCTTCAATCGTTGGGCATGAGCAGCCATTAAAAAACCATTTTCATCTTCTTCATAAGTGGGAAGATAAATATCCATGACTTCGGATAATTTTAATCCCGGTCTAAAATCAAAAAATGATTTTCCGCTTTTCAAAACTGCATCCCCTTGCAAATGGCATCGCTGACAAATATCTATCTGCAATGCAAATGGAAGTTTCCTTGGATTTACTATCGTAAAATCTGTATCCTTATTAATGTTTACTGTTTTCCCAAGTAATTTTTCGGCTACATGGATAGAACCTGGGCCATGACATCTTTCACAATCTATGCCTTCAGGAATTTTAGTATATTTATTAATGCTGCCTTGCACAAAACCTGGATATGCATTGTGACAACTTAAACATTCCAGTCCCAATTGTCTGTTAAATCTGGAATTATAACCGTTTTCGAAACCGGGCGGCAAATCTAATTTTTGTTTTTGCACATAAAAAGTAAAAGGCATTTGGTATAAATATCCGTTTACATCCATAATATGGGAATTGGTATGATGACCACTACCGATAATATAACTTACACTTTCTGTGCGACTAAAAGAAGTATCCTTACCCGCTAATCGATATTCTTTCAGCTTTAAAATAGTATCTTGCCAATAAGGTTGATAATACAAATCGGCATAGGAATCATATAAAGGACTTATAGTCTCAAAATGGCCCTTACTTTTTTGTGGTGAAGCATGCGCAAAACTTTGCCCCATTCCTGTTTCAATAAATGTTTTATAAATATCAAAATGACATTTTTTGCAAGTATTAATACCCACGTATTTTGCACTATCACCGGTATTGAGCCAAGTATGTGCGGGTGCTGTATCCTTTACTTTTTGCGGATGGCATCTCATGGCCGTCATTATAATCAATAATGCTGACAAACAAAATCCTAAAGTAACTAAAATACGTTTATGCATGTATTAAATAAAACAGATATTGATGATGCTTGTTTTGATGCATACTGCCGCCTAGGACTTTAATAATTCCTTCCATGTTCCTTTATGGAAGGCATATTTTAGAGTAGAGGAAAGTGATTCAAAAAAATATTTATTAAGATTCACAGAAAAGCTGGGTTGAAAATAACAATTGATCGTACAACCCTGACATTTTTCGTGTCGCCCTTCCAATTGGATTTCTTTTTGCACGGTTTCAGATTGGCGCAAAGCAATTAAATTTCCATCTATAGGAAGTTCAGCTTTGTTTAAATGATAACAAGGAAGGATCAAATTATTTTCGGGCGAAATAACTACTGTAGTACTACCTGCAAAACAAGATGGATCATTTATATTATTGCCGCCATTTCTTCTAAGTGTTAAGAATGCCTTATTCAAATAAACGCCTTTGCGTTTTCCCCAATGTTCCAGTATTTCCAAATCCTTTTCACTAAGTTCAGAACCAATATCCGAATAAGAAAAAATTGGATTTAAAATAAGCATTAATTGATTCGGCACAGTAATCTCTTCATACACCTGTTTGATGTGATGAATATTTGAGCTATTAACGGTAAATAATATATCCGGACGCTCTCCAAGCGATTTTGCTATTTGTATGGAACGTAAAAAATGATCAAAACAATTAACACCGCGTGATTGATTATGCTCTTCGGCGGTAGGTGCATCTAAAGAAAAATGCAACATGTCTATTAATCCGGCCAATGCTTCTGCGTGCTTAGGATACAATAAAGTATTGGTGGTAACAGTTGTGATAAAATTTAAATCTTTGGCAAGTTTTAAAAATATCGGAAGTTCTTTATGAAGTAAAGGTTCACCGCCGGTAAAGTCAATTACTTTAACGCCGAGTTTTTTTAAATCTCTTAAGTTTTCGCGTACATTTTCGATATTAACATAGGGAGAAGGTTTTTCCCAAATATCACAAAAACCGCAGGCCGCATTGCAACGATAAGTTACGTAATAATTGCATAGTACCGGTCGTTTGGTTAAACGCATAGAAAATTTAAAATTATAATATCCGGAAGCTACAAATAATTAAAGAAAAAGCGAAAGAAGATTTGCCCTTAAGCTGTTTTCTTTTTCGCTTTGGTTCCTTCTTGCAGCATTCCTAACAGATGCGTAAATTTCTCTTTCATTTCCTTTCGATTGACGATAAAATCAACGAAGCCGTGTTCCACTAAAAATTCAGCACTTTGAAATCCTTTTGGCAAGTCTTTACCAATTGTCTCCTTAATAACTCGCGGACCGGCAAAACCAATTAAGGCACCGGGCTCGGCTACATTAAAATCACCCAGCATAGCAAAGGAAGCAGTAACACCTCCTGTAGTAGGATCGGTAAGTAAACTGATAAAAGGTACGCCGGCTTGGTCCAACAAGGCAAGTTTAGCGGAAGTTTTAGCCATTTGCATTAAAGATAAGGCTGCTTCCATCATGCGTGCACCGCCGGATTTTGAAATAATAATTAATGGGAACTGATGAATTCTTGCATAATCAATGGCACGAGCAATTTTTTCACCCACTACGGAGCCCATAGAGCCGCCAATAAAGGAAAAATCCATGCAGGCAATCACGATATCTATTCCATTCATTTTCCCGGTAGCAGAACGCAAAGCATCATTAAGTTCAGTGGTTTGCCAGGCTTCCTGTAATCGGGAAGTATAGGGCTTTTTATCTATGAATTTTAATGGATCGGCTGCTTTTAAATCTTTGTCCAATTCCGTAAATATTCCATCATCAAACAAAATATTGAAATATTGTTTACTGCCTATACGAAAATGATATCCATCTTCCGGACAAACAAAATTATTATCTTCTAAATCGCGAGTAGTGATGGCCTTTTTACATGAGGGACATTTATTCCATATCCCCTCAGGCACTTCTTTCTTTTCATCAGTGGATGTTAAAATCCCGTCTTTTATTCTCTTAAACCAAGGCATAATTTTCCCTTTGTTGCAGGGCAAAGATACAAATTTTGTATCCATTCCGTTGATGGCAGCTCTTACCCATTTAATTATCTAATAATAAAATAATTACATGCTTAAAACCTTAAAATTAGACACAAAAAAAACCGAAGATTTAAGTAAAATCTTCGGTTTTTAATTTATTCAGATAGCTTATGCTATGGTAACGTCTTTGCTTAAATAAACGTCTTGAATGGAATTTAATAATGCAATTCCTTCATTCATTGGTTTTTGGAATGATTTTCTACCGGAAATCAAACCTGCACCGCCGGCACGTTTATTAATAACGGCGGTAGTAATTGCTTCCGCCAAATCTGAAGCACCTTTGGATTCTCCTCCGGAATTAATTAATCCACTGCGACCCATATAACAATTTGCCACTTGGTAACGGCAAAGGTCAATCGGATTATCAGAAGTCAATTCAGTATATACTTTTTCAGAGGTTTTACCAAAATTCAAAGCCTTATAACCGCCATTGGTTGTAGGAAGTTTTTGTTTAATAATATCCGCTTGAATGGTAACACCTAAATGATTTGCCTGTCCGGTTAAATCAGCTGCAGTATGATAATCTACGCCATCTTTTTTGAAAGCGCTATTACGCAAATAGCACCATAAAACGGTAGCCATGCCTAATTCGTGGGCACGTTCAAAGGCAGCAGCTACTTCAACAATTTGACGAGCAGATTCATCTGAACCAAAATAAATAGTAGCACCCACGGCTACTGCACCCAAATTCCAAGCATCTTCTACAGAGCCGAACATAATTTGGTCAAATTTATTTGGATAGGTTAAGAACTCATTGTGATTAATTTTCACAATAAAAGGAATCTTATGCGCATATTTTCTTGAAACAGAAGCTAATACACCATAAGTACTGGCTACGGCATTACAACCGCCTTCAATTGCTAATTTTACAATGTTTTCCGGATCAAAATACATAGGGTTAGGAGCAAATGAAGCTCCGGCACTATGTTCTATTCCTTGATCTACAGGCAAAATGCTCATGTACCCGGTATTTGCCAATCTTCCATGGCCATAAATAGCTTGTAATGAACGTAAAACTTGAGGACTACGATTAGAATTAATCCACAAATCATCCACAACGCTAGGTGATGGCAAATGTAAATGTTCTTTCAAAATTGTTTTAGAACTGTGATTGAGAAGGTTATCGGCATTAGAGCCGAGAAGTTCAGCGATTTTGTCTATATTCATTAGATTTTCAATTTTTTAAGGTTGAATATATTGAAATTTGCTGCAAAGGTACAACGAAAACTTCGTTTTGAAATGATAAAACTCAGGAATTAGAAAATAGCTGCGCACCTATTTTAATAGGTTTTAAAGCTGTTTAGCCGTTAAATTTCGCAGTTTAATGGCTTAAAGAGCCTCTGCAACTACTTCTTTTACTTCCGGTAATAATCTTTTAAGTAGTCCTTCTATTCCACCCTTTAAGGTAACCATAGAAGAAGGACAACCACTGCAAGAGCCTCTCAAGCTCAAGGTAACAATACCTTCATCATAGGATTTAAAATCAATGGCACCGCCATCCATTTCCACCACCGGACGAATATTATTGCCTAAAATATCTTTTATTTTCCTAACAATTTCCGAATCACCTTCATCATGAGAAAATGATGGTATTTCTTGCAGCATTTGGGCGGTGACTACTTCATTTCCGGTTTCAATAAATTCCTTTAAGAAGGTTCGCATTTTAGGAATAATTTGAATCCATTTCCATTCCTCAGGTTTGGTAATGGTAACAAAATTGGCACTGATAAAAACGCCTTTTACAAATTCAAATTCAAACAAAGCCTTTGCTAAAGGCGAACGCTCTGCTTCCTCCTTGGAAGTAAAATCAAAAGTCCCACCCTTGGCCAAATCTTTATTGGCTACAAATTTTAATGTTTCAGGATTCGGGGTTTGTTCGGCGTATATACTTATAAAATTTTCCATCATTAATTCTTTTTTTATATTTAATTCAACTTAGGGAATCTGCATCCATTTATGGGTTTGCAAACTCATTCTCCATTCAGGATGTTCTTTAATAAAATCAATAATTAAAGGAAGCATCTTTTCTTGTTTACTCCATTCCGGTTGCAATAATAAATTACAATCCTTACCTACTTTACCGGCTTCCTCCAAGGCCCATTTAAAATCGGAATTATTATAAACAATCACTTTTAGTTCTTGTGCCTGAGCATATATTTCTGAGAGTGGATTTTTAAATTTTTTTGGCGATAAACAAATCCAATCAAAATGACCACTGGCAGGATGTGCTCCGGAAGTTTCAATATTTATTTCAAATCCGGCCTTTTTTAATCCATCAGTTAAGGAAACAAGATCATGCATAAAAGGTTCCCCACCGGTAATTACCACCAATCGAGAAGGATATGCCAAAGCACCTGCAATGATGGCTTCTATGCTTAGTAAAGGGTAATTTTCCGTTTGCCAAGATTCTTTGACATCGCACCAATGACAACCCACATCACAACCGGCCAATCGAATAAAATAAGCAGCCCTTCCGGAATGCATTCCTTCACCCTGAAGCGTATAAAATGCTTCCATTACCGGCAATTGCATTTCAATATTTGCGGAATTATTGCTCACTGCCATTAATTTGTGGCTTGTAAAGTATTTAAAAGCAAACAAGCTATGGTCATAGGCCCTACCCCCCCGGGTACCGGTGTAATGTACGAACATTTGTCTTTGACTTCATTAAAATCAACATCTCCTACCAATCGGAACCCGCTCTTTTTGGAAGCATCATCGATTCGATTCATGCCTACGTCAATTATTACTGCGCCTTCTTTGACCATATCTGCTTTTATCAGTTGTGGAATACCCACTGCTGCAATAATAATATCAGCCTTACGGGTATAGGAAGCTAAATCTATGGTATGACTATGGCAAACAGTAACTGTTGCATTACCTGGATAGGCCGGGCGCGACATTAAAATACTAATCGGGGAGCCTACAATTTGACTCCTGCCTACAACTACGCAATTTTTTCCTTTGGTTTCAATATTATACTCTTCCAGTATTTTTAAAATGCCGTAGGGCGTAGCCGGCAAAGCACAGGGTAAATTCTTGGCCATACGTCCAATATTCATAGGATGGAAACCATCAACATCCTTTCGGTAATCAATTTTTTCTACCACTTTACTAACATCAATATGCTTAGGCAATGGCAATTGCACCAATAATCCATGGATGTCCGGATCATTATTAATTACATCAATTTGATGTAATAATTCTGCCTCGCTAATCGAAGATTCATATCGAAACAAAGAAGATTTAAATCCTATTTCTTCACAGGATTTAATTTTATTGCGCACATAAGTTTCACTTGCCGGGTCATTTCCCACCAAAATGGCACATAAATGCGGAATGGAAGCTCCGGAATCTTTTTTCCGTGAAACTTCTTCTTTGATTTGATTTTTTATTTTTATAGAAAGTGCTTTACCGTCAAGTATTTGCATAAAATAATTTTAAAATTTTCAGCATTGGAATGCTGCTGCAAATTTCCGTTTTATTTAGTTCTAAATCAATAAAAGTAAAGCAATTTAATTTAGCTTCTTCTGGCTTCGTAGAAAATAATTCCCGCAGCTACCGAAACATTTAAGGATTGAATGGCCCCGGTCATAGGTATTTTAACCTGATCATCACATAATTCCAGTAATGCCGGATGAATACCTTCATCTTCCGCACCCAAAACAATGGCTGTCGGGACAGAAAAATTTGCTTCTGAAACTGACTTTTTAGCCTTCTCTGTACAAGCAATTAATTGCAAACCGGAATCCTTAATCAGTTTCAAGCTTTGATTAAAATTAATTTCCCTGCAAAGATGAATTTTATTTAGTGCGCCTGCAGAGGATTTGAGCGCATCGGCATTGAGCATGGCCGAACCGGAGGATGGAAATACCAAAGCTTGAATGCCAAAGCATTCTGCGCTTCTGGCAATGGCACCAAAATTTCTTACATCCGTAATACCATCCATAATAGCAATCATAGGAGTTTCACCGCTTTCAAATAATCCGGGGAGCACTTGGTCAATGCTTTCAAACTCCACCGGTGAGGTGAGTGCGATGACGCCCTGATGTGTCTTTGAGGTTAATCGGTTTAGCTTTTCCCTGGGTACAAACTGAAATGGAACCTTATATAATTTTAACTTAGAAATAAGTTCAGCAATGCGTTCATTGTGAATATCTTTTTGGATATACACTTTATTGATAGGCACTCCGGAAGCCAGTGCTTCATTAAGCGGGTGAATGCCATAAATTTTTTGCTTTGGTTCCATACAACTTCTTAAAGAAGTTGCAAAGGTAGTTTAATATTTGCTTATGTATTAAGTACCTTTTTGCATATTGCTGTATATAATATTTGAAATGCCTTGAATAACACCGGCCAAGGTATATACATTTTTGCCTTTGGTCATTATTCCAAGTAAATAAGGCTTTCCGCCGCAATATACCAAACCGCAATCGTGCAATTGATTTTCACTATTAGAAAACCATTGTCCGTATTTATGTGCTACATGTATACCGGGACATCCGGCTTCAATGCCATCTTTAAAATACACCTGAGATAATATTTCTAATGCAAAATTAGATTGTTCTTTGGTAAGGTAGGAAGCATTGTATAATACTCTGAAAAAGCGCATATAATCCGCAACGCATAAATAATCCGCATCACTGGAAAACTTTACTGCCATTTTTATGTTAAAATCCTCGTAAACTTTAGCAATAAATTTGGTTGGTATATTTGCGTCCAGAATAACAGTGGCATCATTATCGGAATACTCAATCATTTGTTTTAATAATTCCTTGATGGTATATTGCTGTCCAATTTGTAAAGACTTAGGGATATTATTAGGCACATCAATTTGAAAATGACGATACGTAAATTTTTTATTTAATACTCCGGGACTGTCCTGCTCATATTTTAAATAGGCCAATAGTTCGGGAACTTTCATCAAACTTGCCGGGTGAAAATTTTCATGGTCATTAATTCCAAACATATAACCATCATTTAACCCCCGGAAATAAACAGACACAGCGTTTACTTTTCCTTCCGCTTGGCATTTCTTAATGTATTCGGCAACTTCTTCTCTAAATGGTTGTACGTAATTTATATTTGAATTTTCGAGATTTGGATTTAAAAAAGGAAATTGCGCATTAATTCTAGACTCGGACGGATGTTCATTTTTATTATTAGCCGGAGTTTTATTCGCATTATGGAAAAAATAATAAAGCGAAAATGAAGTCGTAATCCAAGCGAAGCATATCATAATCAAAATCCAGAGTGGTACTTGCTTTGGCTTAGTATAGGATGGTATTCCTATTGGAGATTTTGGCATGTTGTGAAGTTTTTATAGTGTGGTTTACAAAAATACATAAATGTTTCTTTTCAGTAAAAAAATATTTTTAAATCGGCGAAAAATGCACCCTTAAATTTATAATGCCACGCTGAAATAAAATCATTTATGTATTTGATTTATTTTTTATAGCAGGTGCTAAGGTATTAAGGGTACTTTATCATTACAGTAGATAAGACTCTAATGTACCCACGGGGTTTATTTTGAAAAGAATTATAAGTATCCATGTGCCATTTTGTAGTTTAGTTCATCTATCCTTCAAAATTATAAGCTGCCAAAACATGATGTATCATGATTTTTTGAAATCTTACTTGGATAAAAAAAAGGGAACCTGCATAGATTCCCCTTTTGATTTATTTTCAAATTCCATTAAAAAGGTAATTCATCCGGTGGCATATGCTCCATAGAAGGCATGCCCGTATCTGATGGCAATTGATCTTCATTATCGGTAATTGCAACTTGTAGGCGATCTATTTTCCAAGCTTTTATATCTGTGTACCAACGATCATTATATTCTCTGGATTCTACATTAAAAGACACTTTTAATTTATCCCCCGGTTTAAATTTTTTTAAATCTTCTACTTTATCACCCCAAGCAGCAATGCAAACCTTTTTAGGAAATTGTTCATCCGTTTCCAAAATAAAATCGCGTTTTACCCAATTTCCATTTTTACTTACTCCGGTCTGCTCCGCTTGCATTTTCCATAGGGTCCCAGTAATTTCTAATGCCATAATTTTATTATTTTAATTTGTGCTTTTTTAAACGTTAAATCTAAAATGCATGATGTCGCCATCGGCTACTACATATTCCTTGCCTTCCACTCTTATTTTTCCTGCATCGCGGCAGGCAGATTCTGAGCCGTAGCTGATAAAGTCTTGGTAAGAGATCACCTCCGCCCTGATAAAGCCTTTTTCAAAATCGGAATGGATGACACCTGCAGCTTGCGGTGCTTTAGTATTCAGTTCTATTTGCCAAGCGCGAACTTCCTTGACCCCTGCCGTAAAATAAGTGATTAAATTTAGCAATCTATAGGCAGTAGTTATTAATCTATGAACACCCGGCTCCTGCAAGCCGTACATACTTAAGTATTCTTTGCGTTCTTCCAAGGTGGCTAATTCTGCTATTTCGGATTCAATCTTAGCTGAAATAATTAATAATTCTGCATGCTCATCCTTAATGGCTTCTCGCAATTGATCTACATGGGCATTTCCATGAAGTACAGCTGCTTCATCCACATTGGCTAAGTAAAGCACCGGCTTTATTGTAATTAAATGTAAATCACGAATTAATTCTTTCTCTTCGGGTGTCATTTCCATGCTTCTGATGGATTTGGCTGCCTCCAAATGATTTTTGGCGCGTTGCAAAACTTCTAAAGTTTTTTGCAGGGTCTTATCCCCTCCTTTGGCTTGCTTTTCAATGCGCTGAATACGTTTCTCAACACTATCCAAATCTTTCAGCTGCAATTCGATATCAATAATTTCTTTATCACGTACCGGATGCACGGAACCATCTACATGAATTACATTAGGATCATCAAAACAACGTATCACATGTATAATAGCATTGGTATCTCTGATATTTCCTAAAAATTGATTGCCTAATCCTTCCCCTTTGGAGGCACCTTTAACCAAACCTGCAATATCTACTATTTCAATAGTATTGGGCAATACATTCTGCGGATTGACCAACTCGGTTAATTTTAATAATCGAGGATCCGGAACGGTAATTACGCCCACATTGGGTTCAATTGTACAAAAAGGGAAATTGGCTGCTTGCGCCTTTGCGCTTGATAGAGAGTTAAATAGCGTTGATTTACCCACATTTGGTAATCCAACTATACCACATTGTAATGCCACGTCTTGATTATAATTTAGAACTACAAAGGTAGGCAAAAGAGCCCGCATGCCCTAAAATTATGTACTGCCCCTCTATTTTTAATCGTTTTTAGAAGATAATCAAGGCATATTGGATAGATTTTTTTGAAATATTGACAAAGTACTTATTTAGAATTTAAAGATTTATGTCAAATTTTTAAAATATTTAAGGCTTCAAAATCAAGGAAGGCTATACATCCAACAATGGGACATCATCATTTTAATATTTTATTGAACTGTTTATCAATATGTTATAAAATAAGCCCTATATAAATCATTCAAAAAGTGATGCAAAATATGTTCCTTCTAAACAATGTAAGTAAATGGCTAAGCTTGCTATTTTTCAAGGATAAAAATGCCTTTAGATTTGAATCATAATTTAAATGTAACGCAAATAAGCAAAAGCTCTACAAACCAAATTAAGTCTAATCCCGTAAGATTAGCGAAACGCACACAAAGCATAAGCCCCGTAAGGCTTATCTAGAATGGAATCCCGTAAGATTCCGGAACAACATAGCAAGTAAAACCCCGTAAGGTTTTACAACATGAAGCCCCGTAAGGCTTCGGAACAAAACAAAAAGATAACCCCGTAAGGTTATTTAAGTTGAAGCCCCGTAAGGCTTCCGAAGAAGACAAAAAGTAAAACCCCGTAAGGTTTTATAAGATGAAGCCCCGTAAGGTTTCGGAACAAGATGAAAGGTAAAGCCCCGTAAGGTTTCACCATGAAAGAACCCTCCAAGGTTCAAAAATTAAAGCAAGTTCAACTTGCAAAAAATAAAAGGTGAGATCCCGTAAGGTCTTCCAAAAGTGCGGATCCCGTAAGGTCCCGAAACAACAAATGAAAAGCCGATATTTTATCGGCTTTTTTTATGTCTTTTAGCTAACGCTAAAATTAGTTTATCAGTATTATGGACTCAGCACTTATTTATAGTATTTGTACTTATAGATGGCAGCTACGCTGCCATCAGCATCCGTAAATACTTCAAGTAATAGTTTACCTGAAGCATCATATGTATATGTATATCTATATATTAATACTCCAGGTGCGGTGCTGCGTTTCAGTTCCGTTAAATTGCCTTGCTTATCATATTTATATTTTGTTACGTAGCCCCATTGTTCATGTTGAGGTTCTTCATATTCATCATAAACATGGCCGGATTTATCGTATTTATACTTGATAAATTTGGTAATGGTATCCTTATCAAAATACTGCTTTTCAATAATTCTTTGATTTTTATCCCTAAAGTATCGGTATCCTTCTGTTACAGCTCCGTCTTCTAAGGTTTTACGACCCATTGGCAAATCTGAATCATCATAAATACACTCCTCCACCTCCCGGAGGGCATCTTGATCATCATAATATTTATATTTGGTAATCAATCCTTTAGGAGTACGTTCATAATCCACTTTAGGGAAGACCACACTTTTATATCCAAATATTTCTTTTTCAGATAAATACCCTTTTTCGTAGCGATAAAAACGATTCCCACGCAAGGTGTCTTTTTCTGCAGAATTAATTGCAAAGGTATATCGATCACTGCTGCTTAGATAGCCATTGCTATCGTTATAACTATATTTAGTACTATCATACAAGTAGCGACCACCTTCGTAATGCGTTGATACAGAAGCATTTATTTTACAATTTGGTAAATAATGCAATTTATGATGCAGTTCAATTTTACAAGGATCATTACCTTCATGAAGACATCCATTCAGGAATATAGGCTTATAACCGGCATCCAATTTTAATTCAAATACTTTTTCAGGATGGGTATTTAAAATAGTATCCGCACCGGAATACCTGTAAACTTCCATACCATGGAGCTTATTCAATCTAAAGAGTTTTAAATCAATGCCATGTTCCGGAATTTGTGGAATGCCTTGATCATCATTTAGCTCATATTGCGCAAAGCAAATCTGACTCAAGCAAAGCAGGATAAAGGTAAATATTATTGGCATTGGCAAGGGCAAAAATAACTAAAATACACGCAAATCTTCTACTTTGGATGCACTTGAAATTGATAAAAAAACGATTTTATACCATTTTATAAGGTAAATCTAATTAATTTCGCACGATTTTTAAAACTTAAGAAGCTTATATGAATTTACTGTACGGAGTACTCGCCACAGCCGTTGTGGGCTTGATTTTCAGCATGATTAAAACATCCTGGATTTCAAAACAAGATGCAGGTGACGACACCATGAAGAAGATTGCGAAGCATATTGCCGATGGAGCACTTGCTTTCCTTAAAGCCGAATACAAGGCACTTTCCATCTTCGTTATTTTTGTAGCCATCCTTTTAGGATTATTGGCCAATCCTCAAACTTCCCACTGGCTAATAGCCGTGGCCTTTATTTTAGGTGCCTTCTTATCTGCATTTGCAGGTTTCTTGGGGATGCGCATCGCTACCAAAGCCAATGTACGTACCACCCAAGCGGCGCGTACCAGCCTTTCCAAAGCCTTAAATGTATCTTTTTCAGGTGGAACGGTGATGGGAATCAATGTGGTTTCCTTAGGTATTCTTGGCATTAGCCTGTTGTTTATTCTTTTTACCAATTATGCACCGATCGGCGGTGAAAATGGTAATGATATTCATAAAATTCTTGAAGTATTAATCGGATTCTCCTTAGGAGCTGAAAGCATTGCCTTATTTGCACGTGTAGGTGGCGGTATTTATACCAAAGCAGCCGACGTAGGTGCAGACTTAGTGGGTAAAGTTGAAGCCGGCATTCCTGAAGATGACCCGCGCAACCCTGCCGTAATTGCCGATAACGTTGGTGATAACGTTGGTGACGTAGCCGGAATGGGTGCCGATTTATTCGGCTCCTTTGTAAGTACCATTCTCGCCACTATGGTTTTGGGTGCTTCCGTAAGTACCACCGGCGGGTTCAATATTAATACGGTACTATTGCCGGTATTATTAGCGGCCAGCGGTATTATTTTCTCCATTATCGGTTCATTGTTTGTTCGCGTAAAAGAAGGTGGTAATCCGCAAACGGCATTAAATATCGGAAATTTCGGTGCCGTAATATTAATGGCTGCTTCCGCTTATTTTATTATCACAGGAATCCTTCCAAATGATATGACGGCCAGCGGTATTGCATTCCATCCTTTGGATGTATTTTATTCCGTAATTATAGGATTATCCGTAGGTACTTTGGTAAGTTTAGTTATTGAACATTATACTTCTATGGGTAGAAACCCGGTGAAGTTCATTGCTCGCCAATCATCCACAGGTGCGGCAACTAATATAATTGCCGGCTTAAGTGTAGGTATGTTATCTACTGCTTTACCGGTATTGATTCTTGCTACCGGGATTATCCTGGCACATGCCACTGCAGGCCTATACGGTGTAGCTATCGCCGCCTCAGGCATGATGGCTACTACCGGCATCCAATTGGCGATTGATGCCTTTGGACCGATTGCAGACAATGCGGGCGGTATTGCAGAAATGAGCCACTTGCCTAAAGAAGTTCGTGAAAAAACGGATGTATTAGATTCCGTAGGAAATACTACTGCTGCAATTGGAAAAGGTTTTGCCATTGCCTCCGCAGCACTAACCTCTTTAGCGATGTTCAGCGCCTTTATGGAAACCTCCAAATTGAGTGTTATTGATATTGCCAATGCGAAAGTATTGGGCGGTTTATTAATCGGCGGTATGATTCCATTCTTATTCTCATCCTTCTGTATGCGTGCGGTGGGTGATGCTGCCAATGCCATGGTGGAAGAAGTAAGACGTCAGTTCCGTGAAATAAAAGGCATTTTGGAAGGTACAGCAGAAGCAGATTATGAAAAATGCGTAGCGATTTCCACTCAAGCGGCCATTCGCCACATGATTATTCCGGGTGCTTTGGCTTTGGTATCTCCAATAGTCATTGGATTTATTTTAGGCCCAGAAGCTTTAGGCGGATTTTTATCCGGCGTTTTGGTTTCCGGGGTAATGATGGCATTTTTCCAATCCAATGCCGGTGGTGCATGGGATAATGCTAAGAAGATTTTTGAAAAAGGCGTAGAAATTAAAGGCGAAATGTTTTATAAAGGTTCAGAGCCGCATAAAGCTGCCGTAGTAGGTGATACCGTTGGTGATCCATTTAAAGATACCTCCGGACCTTCCCTTAATATTTTAATTAAGTTGGTATCCATCGTAGCCATGGTTATAGCACCCATCCTACCGATGGCTACCCAAACCGGTACCGCCAAAGCCATCGAGAAAACAAGTATTAATAAAACTGTTATTTCCGCTGCCAATACCGGTACTGAAAATAGCACGAAATAAATATTCGAATTATCTAATAAACAAGAAAGCCTTCCCATGGAAGGCTTTCTTGTTTTAGGGAAGGTTAAGAAATTAAATAATGGGGCAATTAGAGATGTAACCCGGTCGTTTTATACTTTTGGAGCAATGCCGGAACTAAGTGTGAACAATATCCAACTCAATGATCTATGGCCTATCTTCGTAGAATAAGTAATAATTATAAGTAATGCAGGATGATAAAATTATTAATAAGACTAAATACAAAACCTACTTTTATTTCTTTAACATGTTTAGTATTGTTTATTATTTCTATTCCATTAGAAATTTACAATTACCATCATAGCGTTTCATCTACCCTTGGATGGTTCTTGTTGTTTATGATTTTGTTTTATATTATTCTTTGCGTGCTATACCTAATCGATAGAGTACTCGTCAAACTAATAAAAATAAATACGAGGCTATTAAGTATCCTGGAAATTGTATTTACCTTGTGTTTTTATTTATTATTTAAATACTATACAAGACAACTCAATCTAGACTGTGTAAATTCCAAGCAAGCATTTATTTTAATAATTGAAAACCCGGGCAATCTTAGCAACAGCCCTTATACCGCTAAATCACTATTTGATAAAGAAATTAGTACCAAGGATAACTTGATTATTGTAAATCATATTCCCAATAATATTAACCTTAATGATCCTCCTAAATTTTGGAAGGGAAGTTATTATTACAATAAATATGTATTCACTAAGTACAAAAATGTTGTTTTGTATTCAAAACCGGATTTAAACATAGATCATCGCATTTCCGAAAGATTTATTGATAGCCTAATGGAACGTAAAAAGTATTGATAAGGTTAGTTTTATATTATAATTCTTTGCATAAAAATAAATCAAAAGCATGGTTTGTCCGAAATCAGGTTTTCTTGTTGTTTGAAATTATTGTTTATCTTTGTTTATACAAAATTTTCATCAATGAAAAACTATTCAACCTTAAAGCCACTTGGGATATTTCTTTACACTTTTGCATTATTAATTAATATTCAATACGTTAAAGGGCAAAAAATAGATTTTAAAAAGCAATTAGTAGAATTATGAAGAACATACTAATTTTCTTTTTAATGATGACATTAATGTCTAACCATTCGAATGCACAACATGCCTTCCATCGCATTTACGGTGATTCAGTTTCAACACAAAATGCCTCAATGGTAAAAGAAGTACCGGGCGGTTATATAATATATGGCACCAAACAAGATATTAATGGTAATGGAACCTTAAATATATGCAAATTAAATACACACGCCGATACCATCTTCACCAAACAGATTTTCCCACCTAATGCATCTATTACTTCTATTGTAAACTATAATTCAATGGACGATTCTTATACCTTCGGTGCTTTAAGTGATTCCGGTAAATCTGTTTTTCTTATACTCATTAAAGTCAATAATTCGGGTTCGATTGTCACTCAAAATAAATTTTTACTTCAAATTGATACTTTTAACAAAATAATTAGAATCAATATTGTGGTTTCACCGGATAAAGGCAATATAATTTCCGGGCTTTATAATCTTAATAACAAAGCATCTGCCTTTTTAGTAAAGTTAGATTCTGTAGGACGGACGAAATGGGTTGTATCATCTTATCATCCTGTAGAATTTTCTTATATGAATGGTTTTTATGTCGGGAATAATTTTATCATTGCAGGACTTGGAATTAAAAATTACGAATCGGGTATAGATTTTTCACTAATAGATTCAACAGGGCATTTAATAAAATCCAAGTTTTATATTTTGAATACCTCTCCTACCACTGAAATATTAGGCTCGGCAACTCAAAACCACTTGACCATCCAATTTGATCAGTCTCGGTATTATTCTCAGAAAAATGGCTTGGTGACTAAACCTACTTATATGCGAATAAATCAAAATCTTGATACTATTTGGATGCGAAGTATAGTTCCATCTGATACGTTCAATTATCCTGATTGTATTCCTTATGCTGTATGTTTGACTCATGCTCCAAATTCTTCGATTTTAGTAAATTGGGCAGCTAGCGTTTATGCATTTAATAATGGACTAACCTTAATTGATTCCAATGGCAATTTCATTTGGACCAAAAGTATTGATAAAATTGATTCCTTACCGAAGAATTCTCTAAAAATATTTTCTTCAATTATACCAACGGACGACGGTGGATGTGCTTTGGTAGGTTATTTAAGAATTCCCTATATAATTAAAACAAGTTATTTTTATTACTTTCTTAAAATAGATTCATTATTTTCTTATACAGGAATCGAATCTATAAAGTTTATAGATAAAAACATTAATATTTATCCAAATCCGGCAAATTCTTCATTCGTAATTAACTCTCAGCAATCAATGAACAATGCATTGATAAATCTTTATAATTTACAAGGACAACTCGTACAGAGCTATCCAAATCTTAGTGGAACATCACTAATTATTCCCCGCAATAATCTTCCTGCAGGAGTTTATCTATTAAAAATACAAGATAGCCAGAATCAACCCTATTTTACGAAGGTTATATATAATTAGAGTTAATTAATTTAAATTCGATATGGCTCAATAGGCTCCCATAGTCTTTGCAATCACTTGCTCATGGTGAAACTATATAGTAAATAAGTCTCTTCGATCCATATAAAAACATAAGGCCGCCCTAAAAGGACGGCCTTATGTTTTTAGTAATATTTATTATTTATACCGTAAGTTTTTTAAATCTTGGTCTGCGCGGTTCATGGTCGCCCAAGCGTTTTTTCTTGGCTTCTTCATATTCGGTATAGTCGCCCTCGTACCAATACCATTGGCTATCGCCTTCATAAGCCAATATATGCGTCGCAATTCTATCCAGGAACCAACGATCATGCGTAATGATGACTGCGCATCCTGCAAAATTATCCAGGGCTTCTTCTAAGGCACGCAGGGTATTTATATCTATATCATTGGTAGGCTCATCCAGTAATAATACATTTGCCTCCTGTTTTAAGGTCATCGCCAAATGCAATCGATTTCTTTCTCCTCCGGAGAGCACGCCCACTTTCTTTTGTTGGTCGGCCCCGGAAAAGTTAAATTTAGAAACATAGGCCCTGGAGGGCATACTTACTTTTCCTAATTCTATAATTTCATTGCCGCCGGAAATAACTTCCCAAACCGTCTTTTCAGGATCTATTTCCGCATGCATTTGGTCCACGTAGGATATTTTCACCGTCTCACCCGTTTCAAAGGAGCCGGAATCTGCGCCTTCCAATCCCATGATCATTTTAAAAATAGTGGTTTTACCGGCACCATTCGGGCCTATAATGCCCACTATACCCGCAGGGGGCAAGGAAAAGGTCAAATTTTCCATCAGGATACGATCCCCGAAAGATTTATTCACATTGACGGCTTCTATAACTTTAGTACCTAATCGAGGACCATTCGGAATAAAGAGCTCCAATTTTGCTTCTTTCTCCTTATTGTCTTCATTCATGAGCTTATCATAGGCATTTAAGCGGGCTTTACCTTTGGCTTGTCTGGCTTTAGGCGCCATCCGTGCCCATTCCAATTCTCTTTGCAAGGTTTTCTGACGTTTGCTTTCCTGCTTTTCTTCCTGGGCTAAGCGTTTGGTCTTTTGATCCAACCATGAGCTGTAATTCCCTTGCCAAGGAATACCTTCTCCCCTATCCAATTCCAATATCCATCCGGCCACATTATCCAGGAAGTATCTATCATGCGTTACGGCAATGACGGTTCCTTTATAGTTTTGTAAAAATTGCTCTAACCAATCTATACTTTCCGCATCCAAGTGGTTGGTCGGCTCATCCAATAATAATATATCCGGAGTTTGCAATAATAGTCGGCACAAGGCAACCCTTCTTCTTTCACCACCGGAAAGATTTTTAATGGGGGTATCCCCTTCCGGCGTACGAAGCGCATCCATGGCTCGTTCCAATTTATTATCAATTTCCCAGGCATCGGCAGCTTCAATTTTATCCATCAGCTCGCCTTGGCGGTCCATCAATTTTTGCAATTTATCCGGGTCGTCCAAATATTCAGGTTCTGCAAATTTATTATTCACGTCTTCATATTCGGCCAATAAATCCATGATGGGTTGAACCCCCTCCTGTACTATTTCTTTTACGGTTTTGTTATCATCCAGTTTTGGCTCTTGGGGCAAATAACCCACCGAATAGCCGGGTGAAAATACTACTTCCCCGTTAAAACTTTTTTCTTCGCCTGCTATAATGCGTAATAAGGTAGATTTACCGGAGCCGTTCAAACCGATAATACCGATTTTGGCACCATAGTAAAAGCCTAAATATATATCTTTTAAAACTTGTTTCTGCGGAGGGAAAATCTTGGAGACTTTCACCATGGAAAATATTACTTTTTTATCGTCAGCCATAAAACTATTTATTAAATCTATAAGAACAGCAAAGATACGTGAATGCCTCTTGATTTCTGAATTTTGCAGATGAAATAAAAACTTACCCGGCAAGAAGGATGGGCCTTATCCATATAAACAATTAAAATTAGCAGAATTAAAAAATGTTACCCGCAATACATCCTCATCGTTTTTTAACAATAATCAATGCCTCATCATCATATATTTGTTGCCAATGGGCCGTATCCCGGAGTTCTTTTATTTTGGCCTGTTGCTGGGCATCATTGAGCGGATAGGCCGCCTTAGATTTATTTAAAACCATATAGGTACATGGAAAATTTTGAGTTGGAAACACAAAAATGCTATCGCGAAAGGCCAGGTGCGGACAAAATTCAGATTGAGCGCAAACGGACGCTTGAGCAGGAATCAATTCCAAAGCCTGGTTTACTTTTTTAACATTAAAATTAGCTTGGTAATGGGTGCCTTTAAAGAAATTATATTGCTCCTCCGGAAACCAATCGGTGCTGCGATTAAATAAAGTATAAATAGAGGAAAATCCTATTAAAAAAGTGCTAAAAATGGCCAAAATGACTTGCTTTTTGGGATTTTTAGTTACCCATAAACACCATTCAAAAACTGCAATAGTTAGAATAGGGACAAACTCTATACAATACTGATAACATAAACCCCATTTTTCAGGGGCATCATTAAATAATTTCTGACCATATATCGGGAGCAACATGACTAAATATTTAGGACGAAAAAGCAAAGCAAATCCGCCACTTACCCATACCATCAAATGCAATTGCGTTTTATAATTATTAAAAATTAAATCCTTTGTCGTATTGGTATATAAAAGTTTAAAAGAATAAATAGGTTTCGTTAAAAGACATAGGAAGGCTTCATGAAAATCCTTCCCAAGGGCCTTGAATTGAAAATGTAAATATTCATGATTCCCGGCATCCAAAGCAGGCATTACCCATTTAACCATTCCAAAAAAATAAAACAAGGCAATAAGTCCGAAAATCGATGCAAATTTTAAATTTTCCTTATTCTTACTATTGCCAATAATTAAACCAAGACAGATAAAAAAAGCCCATAAGGCCATATTTTCTTTACCTATGAGTATCAATATAAAAAACAAAGCAGCACCTTTATAGTTTTTAATATTAAAATAATATAAAAACCAAGGTACCAACATAGCTGCCACCACATTATTATGATAGTCAAATTCCAAAGCGGAATAGATGCCCCAACTGCATAAAAAAGCAGTCATGGCCAGTACAGGTATATATTTTTGTTCGGTGCTTTTTTTAAAATAAAAATATACCCCGTAGGCTCCAAAAAGCAGTGCAATAATTTGAATAACTAATAAGGTATAGGTTCCCAAAATAAATTGAAAAGGAACAAAAAACAGCAAATACAATTCAAAATGATCTGAAAGTATATTATGTACCTTCATCAGGGAGGTATGGGCGTGCCCATGCGCATAATTCCATAGGGCATTGGAGTATATACCTAAATCCCAAGCAAAGGTGCGGTACAAAGCATGATTAAGCAGAGAAATGGAAGAAAATACCAATGCAAAGAGTAATAAGATACTCCAAACCATTATACGTGGTTTATGGGTTTTAATTTCCTGAATCATTATTTAAAAATAAAACGACAAAACTAAGGCATCCCTTTACTCCCGGGCACTTTTCATTATAATGCTATTGGTAAATAAATTCCCCTTGTGCTGTTTTCAGGGTCACTTGTTTTCCATGAGCCATAGGCTCACAGTAGCCTATAATTTTTGCGTCAATATTAAAAGATTTTGATAGGGAAACCAAGGCAGCAGCAGTTGCCGCATCCGTATATACTTCAAGGCGCTGTCCCATATTAAATACTTGGTACATTTCGGCCCAATCGGCATTTTTTTGTGCCTGGATTAATTTAAATACAGGAGGTACTTCCAAAAGATCATTCTTTACAATATGCATATCAGAAACAAAGTGCAATACCTTGCTTTGTCCACCGCCGGTACAATGAATCATACCGTGAATATTGTCTCTATGTTGTTGAAGAATTTGATTGATTAATGGTAAAAAAGTTCGCGTAGGAGAAAGCAATAATTTACCTACATTCGGCAAATCGGCAAAAGGCTCATCCGTAAGATTTAATTTACCGGTAAAAACATATTCTTTATCCATTTGCGGATCAAAACATTCAGGGTATTTTTGGGCGTAAGCATGGGATAAAGCCTCATGGCGGGCATAAGTCAATCCGTTGCTACCGATGCCGCTATTGTATTCGGTTTCCCAAGTAGCCTGTCCGTAGGAAGCAAATCCCACCACTGCATCGCCGGGCTGTATATCGATATTTAGTACCTCAGCTTTTTTGAGGCGTGCAAAGGCTGTAAAACCCACATCTACCGTGCGGACAATATCACCTACATCAGCGGTTTCGCCACCGCTCAGGTAGAGACTTAAGCCCTGTTCCTTCATTTGTTCAATAAAGGAAACCGTACCGCCAATTAAGGCTTTTAACACTTCCCCGTCCACAAGGTTTTTATTTCTACCAATGGTAGAAGATAATAAAATATGATTGACGGCTCCTGCACAAGCCATATCATCCAGATTCATCACAATGGCATCCTGAATAATTCCTTTCCAAACGCTTAAATCACCGGTTTCGCGCCAGTACATGTAGGCTAAAGACGTCTTGGTCCCGGCAGTATCCGCATGCATAATATTGCAATAGTCAGGATCATTGCCGCTGATATCCGGAAGTATTTTACAAAATGCATTAGGGAATAAGCCTTTATCCAAGCCCTTAATAGCAGCATGGACTTCCGTTTTTTTGGCAGAAACGCCTCTTTTTTCGTAACTCATATAGTTATGCAAAAATAGGCAAAAAATAATAATAGCCCTGAAACCGGAGCCTCAGACTGAATAATAATTGAGAATCCTAATAACTATAAAATTGGAAAGTGCTTTTTTGACCATTCGGACTGATGCCTTCAATAATTATTCTGCCATTGGCACGCTCCATGGCAGCCACCAAATCCGATGCACTGGCATAAACGACATTATTGAACTTGGCAATTATAAAATTTTCAGGAAGGTTCATACTGCGAATGCGACCATTGGTAATATTAAATACCCTAATGCCCCCATTGAGGTTGTATTTTCCCTTCTCTAAACGGGAAATTTCTTCAAATTCAGCACCCAAACTGGTAGATTTAACGCTGGTTTTTTGTTCTATTCCGGTGGTGCCTTGTTTATTGGTCAATACCAATTGGGTAATATTAGATTTTCCTCCGTGAATATATTCAATTTGAATTTTATCCCCCGGACGATGATACGCCAGTTGTTCATCAAAAATGGAACGGGAATCAACTTGTCTTTGATCAACTTTGGTAATAAAATCTCCACTTTGCAAACCTGCATTTTCAGCATTACCTCCGGCAAAGATTTTTTTCAGATAAACCCCGCTAATATTATCAGCGGCCATTTTATTGGCTAAGGTTTCATCAATATCTACTACTTCTGCCTCCATAAAGGCCCTTTGTACAAATCCGAATTCTTTCAAATCGCTAATTACTTTTTTGACAATATTGGCAGGAATGGCAAAGCCGTAACCGGAATAAGAGCCGGTTTCGGATTGAATGGCCGTATTGATGCCTACCAATTCGCCATCAAGGTTTACCAATGCACCACCACTATTACCGGGATTGATGGCAGCATCTGTTTGTATAAATGATTCTATCGGAAATTGATTTTTTACAATGTTAATATTTCTACCCTTGGCACTGATAATACCTGCTGTAACGGTGGAAGTTAAATTAAAAGGATTGCCTACCGCCAATACCCAGGAGCCAATGGCAGCTTCATCGGAATTAGCAAAAGTAATGGCAGGTAAATTTTTGGCTTCAATTTTTAATAAAGCAAGATCACAGGAAGGATCTGTGCCTACTATGGTAGCAGGGAAAGAACGTTTGCTATTGTTTAAAATTACTTCCAGATTTTTAACGTTATTAACCACATGGTTATTGGTAACAATATATCCATCATGGCTAATAATAACGCCGGAACCGGAAGTACCCACTTGCCCGATGCTTCCAAAAGGATCCCAAAAGCTGGGCATGCGCTGCACCATGGAAGTCCCCTTAATATATACTACGGCAGGACGTGAAATTTCCGAGGCTTTAACAAAATCAAAGCCCGGACGATTTTGTCCTTGCACCGTAAAAAAACATAAAATAACTAAAAATGTAAGGCTTAAAAATTTTCTTAACATTTGAAATAAATTTAAAATGTTTAAAATTCTAATCTTTATGCTGAATTACGTTGGCTGATATATGAATATCCATTTCCGGATTCATAGGGTCATTAGAAAAAACAGTAATGTCTTTGGTTTCACGACCATGCTTACCTGCAGAGTAAAAAGTAACTTCAATTTCACTGCTTTCACCAGGTTTCAGGTCTGTTTTTTTAGGATCAGTAACTGTACATCCGCAGGTAGATTTAACTTGATAAATCTTTAAATCCTTTTTACCCTTATTATAAAATTTAAAAGTCGTTTTTACAATTTCGCCTTCCTTCACCACACCAAAATCATAAACACGCGTATCAAACTCCAAACGAGTAGCTTTGGCACGCTCTATATCAGTCATAGGAGGCATATATTGGTGCAAATCGCACATTACACTGATGGTCTTCTCCGGTTCGGCTTCATCATCCGTATTTAATTTCATCATGCCAAGATTAAGACCTAAATCAGTTAATACAGTTGCATCCAAATGAAAAGGAATACGCACCTGTTTTTTTACCGGAATGGTTATAGGCAATGGCGCCTTCAAATAACTAACATTGCTCAGGCTTTTAATAATAATCGGTTTGGTTCCGGTATTATACACGATCAGGTCCTGAACAGTATCTTTTTGGTTATTAATAACGGAACCAAAATTCAAACTGTTAATAACATAATGCAAATTACCGGAAACACTAGGAAAACTGTCTTCAAAGGTTTCAGTACGAGGAATTACTTCACCTTTAAAGGTTAGCATAATAATATTAGGAGTGGTATTGGCATATACCGTAATGTATTTATTAAACAATCCCGGACGATTAGCAGGATCAAAAGTAGCACTGATAAAACCTTGGCGACCGGGCTTAATTTCTTCTTTGCTCCAATCAGGGGTAGTACAACCACAACTGGGAACCACCTTGTCAATTTTTAACGGCTTATCGCCGGTATTGGTAAATTTATAAGTATAGCTGACTTTACCGGCGTCCTCCTTAATTTCCCCAAAATTATGAGTCGTCACTTCAAATTTTATAGCAGGGCCGTCCTGTGCAAAAACTGTGAAGGACAACAACATACTAAAAACTAAAAAGTATATTTTTTTCATGGCAATATATTTAGGCAAATATAGTGAATATTCTTAGCTCTATCCTTAACAAGTTTTGTGCCGAACCTGAGCGCGCAGTAAAATTGTATTATTCAGCGTTGAAATACATTTCTTTGGATGAATTTTTGTAAATTTGAACTTTACTGCGTACAAAACGTTAATACTTTTTTGAATAATCTTATGAAAGTTTTCGCACCTCTTTTACTGCTTGGAAGTTTTGCCCTCCTATTTAGTTGTACCTCCCAAAAAAGCGGGGAACTCAGTAAAGTCAGTAAAACCAATGGCACTTCAGCCTTGACAAGCAATTCGGATGAAAATGAAAAAAAATCAAATAATGCCGAATTGAAATGGTATAACTGGAATGAAGGATATGCCCTTTCTCAGAAATCAAAAAAAATCGTTTTAGTTGACCTCTATACCAGTTGGTGCGGATGGTGTAAACGAATGGATCACGATACCTATACCAATCCGGAAATTATAAAGTACATTAATGCGAATTTTATTCCCATTAAACTTAATCCTGAAGCAGAGGGCACTTATACGGTTGATAATTTAAGTGTAAGCGGTGCCCAATTGATGGGGATGCTAACCAATAACCAAAACACCGGATATCCAACCATTATTTTTATTTATCCTACCAGAAATATAGAATTATATCCGGGGTATCAAGATGCGGCCGGATTTAAAACGACCTTAGCCAGTATTGTTGAAAAATCCAATACTAAAAAATAAGGTGCAAAATTTCGCATTTCTTTATTAATCAAGATTTAATTTCAGTGTAATGAAAAAAGGCAGCATTCTTGAAAATGTACCTATTATTGATATTGGTGCCAAAGGTAAAAGTGTTGCCAAGGATGATCAATTTATTATTTTTACGGATGGGGCCATTCCCGGGGATATAGCCGATATAAAACTGCTAAGAAAAAAGAAAGGTTTCGGGGAAGGCATAGTAACTGAAATAAAAAAATATTCTAAAGATAGAGTTCAGGCATTATGTCAGCATTTCGAATATTGCGGGGGTTGTAGCTGGCAGAACATGAATTATAATACGCAATTACAATTCAAGCAGAAAAGCGTGACAGATGCCATGCAAAGAATCGGGAAAATAGCCTTTGAAGATTCTTTACCGATTATTGGCTCCGCACGCACCGAATATTATCGCAATCGTTTGGATTTTGCATTTTCCGATCGACGTTGGAGAACGCCGGAAGAAATGGGAGATCCGGAAATGATTCATGAGCCGGGATTAGGATTCCATGTGCCTGGGAAATTTGACAAAGTATTGGATGTAAAACGTTGTTATTTACAAATGGATCCTTCCAATAATATCCGATTGGCGATTCGAACATATGCGATTGAAAACAATCTGGATTTTTTTGATTTGCGCAAGCAAAGCGGTTTCTTAAGGTCCTTAGTGATTCGAACCACCATGGCCGGAGATTTGATGGTACTGATCAGTTTTTTCAGGAATGACAAAGAGGAAATTAATGCCTTAATGGACTTTGTAAAAAACAAGTTTCCGCAAATCAGTTCTTTGTATTATGTTATTAATCCAAAGGCCAATGATACGATGTACGATTTGGAACATTATTTATATCATGGTCATCCGCATATAAAAGAAAAACTCAACAATATTTGGTACCAAAGCGGACCAAAATCATTTTTCCAAACCAATCCATTTCAAGCAGAGGTTTTGTTCCAAAAAACTAAGGAAATGGCCGGACTCAAAGGAAATGAAATTGCATACGATTTATATACCGGTGTGGGCAGTATTGCACTTTATATTGCCAATGCAGTTAAAAAAGTTATCGGCATAGAAACAGTAGAGGAAGCCATCGCTTTTGCGAAGTTAAATGCGCAAGAAAATAAAATCGATAACGCAGATTTTTTTGCCGGAGATGTTAAATATCTTTTTAATGATTTATTTATAGAGCAACACGGAAAACCGGATATTATTTTTACTGACCCTCCTCGGGTAGGTATGGATAAAGAAGTTGTGGCACAAATACTTCGTTTAGCTCCTGAGAAGGTAGTGTACGTAAGTTGTAATCCTGCTACCCAAGCCCGTGATTTGGATTGGATGCGAGAAAGGTACAGACCTATTGCTATGCAAGCGGTAGATATGTTTCCGCATACCTATCATGTAGAAAATATTGCAGTGCTGGAAAAAATTCGTCCATAGGCAGAAGCCCGGGAATAAAATATAAAATCCAATAAATAAAAATGCCACCCGTAGGTGGCATTTTTATTATTTAATTCTAAATGTAATCGGGACGGTATAAGTTACGCGGACGGGTTTGCCATTTTGCATTCCCGGTGCAAAGGCAGGTAAGGTTTTAACCACCCTCATTGCTTCCGCATTCAGACCCAAGTCATTTTTAATGCCTTTTTTAACACTCACATCACTAACGTGACCATCTTTTCCAATAACGAAAGCAACAATTACTTTGCCTTGAATATTATTATCCAAAGCTTGTTGCGGATATTGGATATGATTAGAAATATAAGCTAATAAGGCATCATCCCCACCCGGGAAGGCAGGCATTTTTTCAATGCTCACCAAATCATACACGGTATTATCCTCAGCAGGAGCAACGTCTTTGATAGGTTCAGCAATAATATCCTTGGTTCCTTCTTTAGTTTCGGAGCCGATATTAGCTTTTTCTTTTACTTCCTCAACGGTTGCAATTTTCTCTTCTTTGTGAACTACCTCCACAATTTTAGGAGGCACGAATTTAATTTGCTCCGGTTCAGGAAGTTTTACTTCAGGTGGAGGAGGTAATTCCTTATTGGTTGGAGGAGGTTCTGTAAGGGTACCGCTTACTGCCATACTTTCATCTAATTTCACTTCTTTAGAAGGATGAATTAAAGAAAGAATATAGGGAGTCACCGCAAAAATAATTGCAAAACCAACTGCAAAAAGGAAGCCCATCCATACGTATCTCAGGTACTTCATCCTGATATCATACGCACCATAGGATTTATTTCTGTTTTCAAAAATAATATCCTCGATTGTTCCGTTATATATACTCTCTTGAGCCATTTTATACTTTATTATTTGTTTTGATAAACGGCATCTTCTTCTGATGGAGTAATATCAACTACTGCATAGAATTTAATATGACCGATATTCATTTCATCAAATATATTTACAAGGTTTTTGTATTTGGATTTGCCGGTAGGCTTTATAATACAAAACAATTCCCTGTCTTCTACTTTTAAACTGGCATCATTTCTGAGCCATGTTCTACGTTCCTGCAAAATCTTACGAAGTCCGTCCGGTGAATAATCAGTTCTTTCCAATTGTGGTGCTTCACCTTTTTTAGGGAGACCATAATAATAAAACAATTTATCACTCGGCCCAAGCAATAAAGTCATGGCTCTATCCTTGGCTAATTCGGTTTGATCTTTAGGTTTTACTTTATCATCTGGCATAACAATTTCCATGGTTTTAGGTTTATTCATGGAAGTTGCCAGCATGAAGAAGGTCAACAGCAGGAACGCAAGGTCCACCATAGGAGTCATATCGATATGTGTCGAATGTTTCTTCCCTTTAGGTTTTCCTCCGCCCTTTTTGTGGCCGCCGCCACTATCCTGACTTACTTCTGCCATATTATTTTATCTTGAATGCACTTATTCATCGCGTTTCATATTAGTAACGAGATTAAACCTGTGCGCATTGTTATTTGTAAAAGTTTTAACGACTTTATGAAAAGCCTCATAATCCGATTCACGGTCGCCCTTTACCACCAGCTTATCTTCGATAAAATGTTGGCGAGCTGTATGTACCCAAGTAGATAATTCATTGCTTGGGTTGGTGGTAGTATCTGTAGGTATTCCGGGTTGTACGTATTTACTCCTTTGCTCCGGCTCTAATCCCAAAAACCATTTTAATTTATCAAAAGGAACCCCGAAAGTTGAAATAACTGCAAATGCATTTTTTTCCTTGTCGGTTAGCTTTAATCCTTTAGCTTCATCAATGGCTGAGATTAATTCAAGTCTGCGTTTTTTATTGTCTGTATTTAAAAATACTTGCCCTTTGGGAGAAACAGTTACAACAATAAAACTATCATCCGGTGCATCCAAATTTGAAATGGAAGGTGGAGTATCTACAACAACAGGTTCATCAGCTTTAAACTTAGTAGTAAGCATAAAGAATGTAACCAGCAGGAATGCCAGGTCAACCATGGGCGTCATGTCCAAGCGCGGACTCTTACGCGGTAGTTTAATCTTAGGCATCCTTGTTTAATTATTTATTTTGGTTGCTTGAAGCAAATGATTGTGAAATACTGAAGCTTGCTTCATCAATACGGTAAGTAATACCATCAATTGATGTTGTAAACGTATTATAAAGTACAATGGCAATAGCAGAAGTACCGATACCGAATGCAGTATTGATCAAAGCTTCTGAGATACCAGTAGATAAAGCTACGGAATCCGGTGCACCGGCTGTGGCCATCGCTGCAAATGAACGAATCATACCAAATACTGTTCCTAATAGTCCCATCAAAGTTGCAATGGAGGCAATGGTGGAAAGAATAACTAAATTCTTTTCTAACATTGGCAATTCCAAGCTGGTAGATTCTTCCAATTCCTTTTGAATGGAGGCTAATTTTTCATCTTTGCTCATGCTGGAATCGTTGGCAACTTGTTTGTATTTGGTTAAACCGTTTCTTACTACATTACCAATAGAACCTTTTTGAAGATCACATTCTGCGATGGCAGCATCTACTTTACCTTCGGCTAATAAATTCTTAATATTACGAAGGAAGTTATCACCATTTCCGGTGCCACGAGATGCATTAATGGTTAAAAATCTTTCAATTGCGAAAGTTATTACCATTAAAAATAAGGTCATTAGTACAGGTACCAAAAAACCACCTTTGTAGATTGTTCCAAGGAAATCACCCGGTTTTGGATTTTTGGTCACATCATTATCCATAAAGTGGGAAGGACTTCCCATTACGAATTTGAAAATGATGTAAGAAACACCTAAGCCTAATACGATCACCACTAAGGTGAACATTGATTTCCAGCTGCTTGACGAATTTGTCTTGTTATTCTGCATTTTTCTAAGATTTAAATAATTTCTAGTCGTTATTAAAATTTGTTCGTTTTACCAGTTTGCAAAATTATACTTTATTTCATTTTATAAAGCCCTTTGCCATTAATTTTGTGCGGGTTCATGTTTTGTTAATTTATATTTGCTGCAATTATTGGAATTTTAACCTCCTTTTTAGCATTAATACCAATTCATGATTCAAAGTAAATAGCTCCGGACTTAAACTGAAAAGATAATTTTTTTAGTTTATCGGATGAAGTATGAAAATAGTTACACTCTTTAGAAAGAAATCAATAGATCATATCCTGCATGAGGCTGAAGCCGGGTTGCCTGAAGGTCATCATGAACTAAATAAAGTACTTACCGTTCGCGATTTAACTGCAATGGGTATTGCTGCTATTATCGGTGCCGGGATATTCAGCACCGTTGGTAAAGCCTGCTTTGACGGTGGACCTGCAGTTGTCTTCTTATTCATTATCACAGCAATAGCCTGTGGATTCTCTGCACTTTGTTATGCCGAATTTGCCTCCAGAATACCTGTTTCAGGAAGTGCTTATACTTATTCCTATGCTGCTTTCGGTGAAATTATAGCCTGGATTATTGGTTGGGACTTAATTATGGAATATGCCATCGGAAACATTACGGTGGCAATTTCTTGGTCCGGCAATTTAACCAGCTTTTTAAGCAATATTGGGCATGGGATGGGTTTGAATTTAAACTTGCCGGAATTTTTAAGTACCAGTTTTTTTACGGCCAAGAGTGCTCATGATTCTGTTTTACAGTCTATTGCAAACAATACTACTCCTAGTTCCGAGCAATTGGCTTTGCATCATTTATGGGTAAGTGCTCCGCATTTGGGAGACCTACCAATCATTCTTAATTTACCGGCACTATTTATTACTATATTTATTACCTGGCTGGTTTTTATCGGAATAAGGGAAAGTAGAACCTCTGGAAATCTAATGGTTGCCTTTAAATTAATTGTCATATTATTAGTCATTCTTATTGGCTTTTTTTATGTCAACCCCGAAAATTGGGTTCCTTTTGCCCCAAATGGCTTTGGCGGGGTAATGAAAGGGGTTTCGGCAGTATTCTTTGCCTATATCGGGTTTGATGCCATTTCCACCACTTCCGAAGAATGCAAAAACCCACAGAAAGATTTACCCAGGGGAATGTTTTATTCCTTGATTATATGTACCGTATTATATGTATTGATTGCTTTGGTCCTGACAGGAATGGTAAATTATACCAAATTGGATGTCCAAGATTTTTTAGCTACTGCATTTAACCAACGGGGCCTTAATTGGTTAGGTGGTGCAATTGCACTGAGTGCCGTTATTGCTACCACTTCTGTATTACTGGTATTTCAATTAGGACAGCCTAGAATTTGGATGAGTATGAGCCGTGATGGTTTATTGCCCAAGAAATTTTCCAAGATTCATCATAAATACAGAACCCCTTCATTTTCTACCATTATTACCGGTTTATTAGTAGGTATCCCAAGTTTGGTATTGGATTCAGATTTCGTTACTGACCTCACCAGTATTGGAACCTTATTTGCTTTTATATTAGTATGTGGAGGAATTTTATTTATCCCTCGTCAAAAGAAAATGAAAGGCAGGTTTTCTCTTCCATATATAAATGGGAAATATATTATTCCCACTATGTTTTTGGGCTTGCTTGCCGCTATTTTTATTTTCAATCCTAATTTCTTTAGTCAATTCTTCAGCTTGCATGATATTAAACAACCTGATTTAAATGCATGGGAAGTGTTTAGAGAACGGCTCCCCTATTTTATTTTTTCAATACTACTAATAGTCATAACAATTGCAAGCTTTTTAAAAAGCTATTCCTTAATACCGGTATTAGGCCTTATATCCTGTTTTTATCTGATGACCGAATTAGGGATTAGAAACTGGGAAAGGTTTATTATATGGCTGATTATCGGTTTAGTCATTTATTTCTCTTATAGCTATAAAAAAAGTAAATTACACAAAATAAAAGCATGAGAATACCGCTACACCTCCAAATTGTGATAGGTATGCTCATTGGGGTTTTGGGGGCTTGTTTGGTATTATACTTTGAGCCTAGCCCATCCGATAAATTATTATGGATTTCCAATATTAAACCTATTGGTGACATTTTTCTCAGGCTGATATATATGTGCCTTATCCCACTTATATTTTCGGCATTGGTTTTGGGCATTAATGGTTTCGGTAAAACGGAAAAATTAAATAAAACCGCTTGGCAAATGCTAAAATTTACCATAGTGGCCAGTACGATTGCTGTAATTATAGGAATAGTTTTAGTACTACTTATCCATCCCGGCAGCGGCTTATCAAAAGATGATTTGCAAAAAATTGTCTCCTCCGCCGGAGCACCCACCGACCAAATAAAAAAAGGCATTGAAAATAATGCCTCTCATTCCTTGGGTAATACCCTCGTTAATTTATTCCCCAAAAATCCTTTTGAAGATATTGTTCATGCCTATGACGGATCTTATACCGGCGGAGGTATGATTGCCATTATCGTTTTTTCAATTATTATAGGCATCGCGATGGTGAAATCACCGGTAGAAAAGATTCAAACATTTAAATCCTTTCTGGAAGGTCTTTATACGATTTGCATGAAGGTAATTCAGTTCGGAATGATCTTAGCACCTATAGGCGTGGCCTCACTTTTATTTGTATTGACCTTGAACATAGGAATATCATTCATCGGAATATTATTTAAATATTTATTACTGGTCATTGTTGCCTTACTGATTCAAGAGTTTGTCGTTTTTGGAATGATTTTAAAATATTTTTCCAAATGTCCACCAAGATGGTTTTTTAAAAATATCCGAGCAGTAATGTTAACTGCATTTTCAACCTCATCAGGCAGTGCTACCTTACCAATAGCGATTGAAGTTTCCTCTGAGCAATTAAAAATGCCTAAAGATTTAAGTAATTTTATTTTGACCATTGGTACCACGAGCAATCAAGCAGGAACGGCCATTTATCAAGGAATTACAATTATTTTTTTAGCACAATGCTTCGGCATCGACCTCAACTTTGTTCAAATCCTGGCAGTAGTAGGATTAGCTTTATTTGCCGGCATTGGAACCATTGGCGTACCGGGAGGTTCTATGCCGGTTTTGATGTTAATATTAATATACCTGGGCATTCCCGCAGAAGCAATTGCAATTATATATGGTTTAGATCGTATTTTGGATATGTGTAGAACCGTTGTAAATGTCAGCGGTGATTTAGTTGCCCTGGTTTATATAAATAACCGTACCATTAAAACATAGCACACATTTTGCTGAATACATTTAGCAAATAATTGAATGATGAAATATTTATTGCTCCTAATTCCTCTTATATTTTCAGGATATACTAAAAATTCAAGTGCCCATTTATCTCAGCAAGATGTAGCACAGGAGGACACTATATTTTGGAAAGCTGATTCAAAATTAGTATGGGATGATTTTAAAGGTCCTGCCCCGGAAACGGGCTTTAAAGTGGCTGCCACTTATAGTGGTTTTTCATTCACCTTTCATTCGGATGAAAATAATTTTCGTCTAAAAACTTTTGTATATTTTATTCGCTCCCGATCTTGGACCCGAACTGCTGCAGATAATGTTTTATTGCACGAACAAGGGCACTTTAACCTGACTGAAATTTCGGCACGAAAATTTTGGAAAATTATAAAAGCAAAACATTTAGATCAGGTTAAAAACTCAGAGGCCAAAAAGAAATATGCTCAAATTAAAGAAATTTATCATACCATAACTGCTGAATTGAGTGAGATTCAAGATAAATATGATAATGAAACAAAGCATTCCACCATTCAGGAAAAGCAAGACCTTTGGAATGAACGAATTCAAAAACAACTAACTGAACTAGAGGATTACAGTCAATAATACTTCCCAACTAAAAGGTATTGTTTTATTTTTCGGAAGCTTTATTTTTTACCAAAGGAATCAGCAAATAAAAAAATGAAAAAAATGTAATTCCAACTTGACGTTCTAGTACAGATTCTACTTGGAATGCTGAAAAACAAATTACTAAAAATGAAATAAGCATTAAATTATTCCAAGCATTTTTATATCTAAAAGGTAAAATAAAAATACTGCATAAAATAATAAGACCTAATATTCCTGTAGTACTTAATTCTTGTATAAATTGATTGTGCGGAAGCTTCCTGTTTTCAGGGATTAAAATGGATTGATCGGCAGTATATTGTTGCTCCATGGCTTGTTGTAAATCACCGGCTCCTACGCCTAAAATTGGATTTTTGCAATAAATTTCCCAAGCTGTTTTCAAAGCTTCTTTACGCATTGAAATGGAATAGTGATTTATGTTTTTTCCCTCTTTCATTTTGCCCAAGTCTTCCTTGGTATTCGCCAATCGGTTTTGCCAAGCCGGGAGAAACTTATATGCACTAAAAAACAGAGTAAGCAAAAAGACGCCAAATAATAAGCCGGTTTTGTATTTCTTCTCTTTAATTATTACCCAAAGCAGCGCAACAATGGTAGAAGCATAAAACCCGAGTAAACCGGTACGTGCCCCAATAACATGCAACAATATAATTAGCCCAATACATTGCAACAGCATTACATAATTATACTTTTTGCCGAATTTTATTTTGTATAAATAATAACTGCACCAAATGGCGAAAGCCAACATAATGCTGAAATAAATATGGTTTACTTGTCTATTATCAGCTCGCTCAACGGCATAGAGAATATAAATGGGCTTGGAATGTAGTAATTGCTCATTGATGGTATTAAAATTAAGTAAATAATTAATACAGGTAATGAGTGCCGCTACAAAAACACTCCAGGAAAAAATAGACAGTATTTTATTAATCTTATCTTGGTTAAATAAGGAAGTTCCCAAAAAAGATATTCCCAGTAACACAAACGGTAATTTTACTATAATTTTTTTCCAATATTCGTCATGATTATGACCATAAATGCCACTTAAAAATGAAATTCCAAGTAAGGCAATTAAACCAAGACTAAGAACATCTTTTTCAAATTGAATATTGGTATTGTTTTTAAAAAAATATGCACTAAAAATCAGGGCTACGCCTATACTTTGTAAAGCGGGAGAAAACACTAAACCGATCACTAATAAAATAGCTCCGAAAAATGCAATATTCTTTTTAAAATGCTCCCATGCAGCATCATTATTATTCAAATCAAAAAAATTAATAAATCTCGTTTTCAAGAGTATATTATTTTGAAAGTTCTAAGGAATAATGCATTTCAACTCTAAAATACTTATCCAAAACGCCAAGTTTTCGAGCTAAGGATTTGGTAACTTTTATCGTCACGTCAGGATGTTCAGGATCATCGGGAAGTTTGCCAATAATTTTAACGAATTGCACCTTTCCGTTCATTAAATTGGTAAGCTTTATAATGGTTCCTGCCGGAGCTGTTTTATGCAAGGCAATGGCCTTATTGGATACCACAGAACCGTCATCAATCCATGCAGCAACACCCCGTTCTTCTACTTCTTTTATTTCGCTGCCTGCAGATGCTTTTTTCTTATATTCGGTTTGGTATTTTGGATCCATATAATCTTCATCCGTTTTTACGGTAGTTGCCGGAGGAACATCTTTGGCGGTGGTTTTGCTATAGCCCACAATTAGCTTTTTACCGGGAGCAATATTATCACTACTCAACTTATTCCATTGCTTTAAGTCAGCCACACTAACGTGGTGCATATTTGCAATATGAAATAAGGTTTCATCTTTTTGAGAAATATAGTAAACGGGTGTTCCGGTAGGTATATTATTTTTTACTGCCTCATTAGCACTTACAGGAATTAAAATAGTGGTACCCACCATTATTTTATCACCGGTTTTAGGATTGGCATCAATAATATCCTGCTGACTGACGTGAAATTTTTTGCTTAAACTATATAGGCCGTCACCCGTCTGAATTGTATAATTTAGGTATTTTTTACCATTTTTAAATACATAGGCATCCTGTGCGTAACTCTGTAGCGAAAAAAATAGAGCGCTGGCTATAAATAAATGAAATAACTTCATAACAGGATTTATGCTTACAAAAATAATGCTAATTTTGACCAATAAAACAGAATAAGATGAAGCTTATATCAAAAACACTACTCGTTCTCGGCTTATTTTTATTGCCATTTACAACTATTTATGCACAAAAGTTTAAAGCAGGTATTATCATAGGGATGAATGGCTCTCAAATTAATGGAGATAATATGGCGGGATTTAATAAAGGAGGCTTTTTAGGAGGCATTTATGTTGATTATCCTTTCAATAAATCTTGGAGTGGTGGGTTTGAGATGGACTTTACGATGAAAGGTAGTAAGCGTACCTATAGTGATAGTAATGGTGTGGCTACTGCCGGACCGGGTTCATGGGATGATTTAGAACTTGGATATTTGGAGGTACCCATTTTTGCAAAATACCATTTTAATAAACATTTTGAAGTTTATTTTGGTCCGGCATTTGGATTATTAATGTATTCCACCTGGTATCCCGGTCAGGGCTCCATTGGCAATCAAGGCGGTGAAGCTAAAGCCGATTTCCTTAGAAATTATGATATTAGTTTTACAGGAGGGGTAACCTATAATTTTGCTGAACATTTTTCAGCTACCGTCAGATATAGCAATAGCTTAATTTCTATAGGAACCGGAAGTTATAATTCACTATTATCCAATTCACCTATTAATAACGGATTAACCAATATTGTAATATCAGGCGCACTGGTTTATCACTTTTGGCCGCAAAACCTAAAAAACTAAGGAGATTTATCTTTTAATGATGGTTATTAAAGTCTATATTATTTTCCCTTCATTGAGAAAATACTCTACAGCTAATTGATAACTCATCATCCCAAATCCAGCTATTACGCCTTTACAATAGGGGGCTAAAAATGAGGTATGTCTAAATTGTTCTCGAGCATATATATTAGACATATGAACCTCTACTACAGGTACTTCTACACCGGCAATAGCATCGGCAATGGCAATGGAAGTGTGGGTATATGCTCCGGCATTAAGGATAATTCCATCAAAAATGCCATCGGCTTTGTGGATACAATCTAAAATATCTCCTTCCCTATTAAATTGATGAAATTCGAAGCGAATTTTTTTAAACTTAGCTTCTAATTTAGTTATAAAATCATCAAAATTCATGTGCCCATAATATTGGGGTTCTCTTTTACCGACCAGATTCAAATTTGGTCCATTAATAATTAATAATTTCATAGTAAAAGTATATGATGTATTTTAAGTGTTTATGGTAGTTAGTATGGAGTTCCAAAAAGCAGCAGCCGTATGTTCCCAACTAAATTTCTTGAGCTGCATATTTGCAGCTTCAGTCAGGCTGATACGAAGTTCCGGATTTTGGTACAATCTGAGCATGCCTTGGGCAATGCTTTCTACCTCCAAAGGATTAACATAAATAGCAGCATCACCGCAAACCTCAGGCAAGGAGCTGGTATTAGAAGTAATGACCGGAATGCCACATTGCATGGCTTCCAAACAAGGTATTCCGAATCCTTCAAATACTGATACATAGGTCATGGCTTCTGCAGAGGCAATCAAATTATTTAAGGTTTCAAAATTATCTATTCTTCCGGTAAAAATAATATCCTCTTTGTAGGAAGAAACATGGGCCATTTGCAAGAGCTCGTCCGTACCAAAAACATGCTTCCCTACTAATAATAATTTATAATTAGATCCGGTTGTAGATTTAAATCGTTCAAATGCTTCCATCAGCTTACCAATATTTTTCCGCGGATATAATCCGCCAAGAAAAACAAAATAGGGAGCGCCATTGCTGAATGCTGCTCTTATTTTAATTTTTTGAGCCTCTTCTATGGATGTGAAATTTAAATTATATCCATTATAAACGACATCAATTTTAGCAGGCGAGACATGGTAGTATTTCATAATATCCTGTTTGGAATATTCTGAAACAGTCATGATTCTGGTAGCATTTTGTGCAAACCTTGGAAAAAAATATTTATAATACCATCTTACCATTACAGGTACAGTTTCGGGGTAATGCTCATAGGCAATATCATGCATAGTAATGACCCTTGGTATTTTTAATCCCAAGGGCAGATAGGATTCGGGAGAAACAAAGACATCAGGTTTAAGCTTATTCAAATACTTTTTCATTGAAATCTGAAAAAACCAGTACCATAGTAATGGATGCCGGGATGGAGGAAATAATACGATGGGGGTAATATTATCCGAAAAAATAAAATCCTGATGATAAGGACGATCGAAAATAAAATAAAATTCGTGTTCCGGATGAGCTCTACAAATTCGTTTTAAATTCTCATACGTAAACCAGCCAATTCCTTCCAGGCGATTTTTGATAAGAAGACGAGTATTTACAGCAATCTTCATAAAAGTACCATAAGCTAATGTTGAGGAGGAATATAACCGGGTAGTTTTTTGTGCATGCCGTCACAAATGGGAGCTTTTTCCGATTGCTTGCAAGTACACCAAGAAATGCGTTTGCGCTCTTCGATATGGATTTTCAAAGGCTTAAAATCGGTCCCCCGATGTGAGCCATCGCAAAACGGTTGACTAGAACTTAATCCACAAGAACACCAAGCATATATGCCGGGTTCAACTTCCTGTTTGATGGCTCTTAATCCGGCAATATGCGCTTTTTTTGTGTTTTCCATATTAATGGTCTAATAGGATTCGTTCCACTTTATATTTTTCTGTCAAATCCTTTTCTACCACACTGGCATAATATCCTACTCTATTTATAGCAAGTAAAACATCATCAGCCCTTAAGGTGTCAATTTCACGCATTATTTTCAAATAAGCCCCTCCTTCAAAAACACAGAAAGAGGCATCAATGATTTGATAATTAATTTCTAATAATTCCGATAGAAAAGCCAGGGTATTATCGGCAGGCACAAGAGCTATTGGACTCATTATCTGCAAATAAGTCCGGTCATTTTGTTCAATAGGCAATAAGTCTATCCAAACTTCAAGGTCATCTTTTTTAAGATTCCATTGCCCTTCAGCCTCCGAACGACACAAAATAGGGTCAATTCCGGCCATTTTAAGGGCTTCTTCTACCCTTTCAGAAAATTCTTTATTCAGTTCCATAATATTCAGGCACAAAATTAGCTCGTTTTTGCGAGTATTTTGCTATTATTGCACCTCGAAACGGTTAAAAGTGCCGTTTATAAACTTTTTAATCAAGATGAGAACAAGAAAGCTAGCATTATTAATCCCTGCAATGGCAGTAGGTTTGATTTTACACTCCTGTAGTTTTGAATCTGTTCGTACAGATGAAAATCAAAACACCAACCCTAAAAACTTAGGTGTTGATACGATTAATCCATCACAATTAAATCATGCTGAACCGGCTGCTGCTCCGGCTGCTCCGGCCACGGATAGTACTAAAGCGGATGCTGCTCCTGCCAAGGACAAGAAAGACGATAGTAAATCTAAAAAATAAGATTGTTATTGAATAATTTAAAAAAAGCTTCTCTTTTTTGAGGAGCTTTTTTTGTGCTAAAATTTTCGAATCATGAATTATGATATTATAATAATAGGTGCAGGAATAGTTGGTTTAGCAAGCGGATTAAAAATTCTTGAAAAAAATCCCGGACTAAAATTATTAATACTTGACAAGGAAAATGATATTGCACAGCATCAAACCGGACATAACAGTGGGGTCATTCATTCGGGTATTTATTATAAGCCCGGCAGCTTAAAGGCCCAAAATTGTCTGAATGGTTATAAAATGCTTATTGATTTCTGTAATGAACATCATATTAAATATGACTTATGCGGAAAGGTTATTGTTGCCACCAATGACAAAGAATTGCCCTTATTAAATTCAATATTTGAAAGAGGCTTGGCAAATCAACTGGAAGGCATTAAAAAAATAAGTGCCGATGAGGTTCGAACCATAGAACCACATGTTAGAAGCATCGCCGGGGTATGGGTACCGCAAACCGGTATTATTAATTATAAAGAGGTTAGCATAAAATATGCATCGAGAATAAAGGATATGGGCGGTGAAATTATTACCGGTGAGGAAGTATTATCCATTAAAAATTCAAGTACAATTATTGTAAAAGCAAATCACGGGACATTTGAATGCAAAAAACTCATTAATTGCAGCGGCTTGCAGTCGGACAAAGTAACAAAAATGACCATGCCGGATGCCAAATTGCAGATTATTCCGTTCAGAGGAGAATACTATAAAATTCGCCCGGAGAAATACGGATTGGTAAAAAACTTGGTGTATCCGGTGCCTAATCCAGAATTTCCATTTTTAGGCGTACATTTTACAAGAATGATTGAGGGAGGCATTGAAGCCGGGCCTAATGCTGTTTTTGCATTTAAAAGAGAAGGTTATAAAAAAACCGATTTCAGTTTGAATGATACTTTCGAGACTATTGCTTTTCCCGGATTTAGAAAAATTGCTTTAAAGTATTGGAAAACCGGCATGGGAGAAATTTATCGCTCTATTTCTAAAGCAGCTTTTACCAAAGCCTTACAACATCTGATCCCGGAAATTCAGGAAAATGATTTAATACCGGGAGGTTCCGGAGTAAGGGCACAAGCTTGTGATGCAGATGGAAATTTATTGGATGATTTTATGATTTTGGAGGCAGGAAATGTAATTAATGTATGTAATGCCCCTTCACCTGCAGCAACTTCCTCCTTGAGTATAGGAAATACGATAGCAGAAATGGCTTTAAAACATTAGCTTAATCGACGGCTGAGAATAAAAGCAACCTTTTTATAAAAATCTAGGGGATCTGCGGTTCGCCAAGGCAAGGCATCTAATTCACCGCCAAAATTTAAATAATAGTCAATATTATTATTTTTAAATTCTTCGAGGACATGTTCTTGAAAATTTACGGCTGCAATCCATCCTTCTTCTACATCTTGAAACCATTCATCGTAATAATCATCAATATCATGATGGAAATTTAAAACGTTTTCGCCGATGAGGATAAATTTATTAATCCCACAATCAATTAATACATCAATAACATCACGTTTTAAAAACATAATATCATTATTAATTGCATCATTCCATTCCCCTAATAATTCAATAATTGCGAACGACTGCTTATAATCGGCATATAAAAGTTTGACGTATAAAGTAGATGAACCAATATCATCCCATTGCGGATGAATAAGGTAATCATATAAAGCATTTGAAAAATAAAACTCACTATAAGTTCTATGATAAAAAGGGGAATCTCTATCCTCCTCCGCTTTATATATATGCCTCCAATTATAAAATGGTTCTATGCTATGCATCTACTTTTCAATCGTATTTATCACCGCTCGAACACTTCCATGTTTTAGTAGTGCTTCTCTTGCGGTGGATTCATCCCATTCATACAAATTCATCAACATTCTTGTTCCTCTTTCCACCAATTTATTATTGCTTAAACGCATATCCACCATTTTATTGTCCTTAATCCTACCTAATTTTATCATAATGGTGGTACTAATCATATTTAAAACTAATTTTTGAGCAGTTCCGGCTTTCATTCGGGTACTTCCAGTCACAAATTCTGGTCCTGTGACCACCTCAATCGGATAATCAGCCATAGCAGCGATGCCGGAAGAATCATTGCAGCAAATACAAGCCGTTCCAATACCATTTTGTTTACACGATTTTAAACCTCCTAAAACATAAGGCGTGGTGCCGGAAGCAGAAATACCGATTACAAAATCTTTATGGCTTATATTATAATTTTCTAAATCCAACCATGCTTGGCTCATGTTGTCTTCTGCGCCTTCTTGCGCCATTCTAATGGCAGCGTCACCACCTGCAATGATGCCTATTACTTTTTCGAAATCCACGCCAAAAGTAGGAGGACATTCAGAGGCGTCCACAATGCCTAACCTACCGCTGGTACCGGAGCCGATATAAAATAATCGCCCCCCTTGATTCATTCTTTCAAAAATAGCATTTACAGCCTTTTCAATTTGAGGAATGGCTCTTTCCACTGCCAGTGGAACTGTTTTATCCTCCTGATTAATATTTGTAAGCAACTCCAGGCTGGACATCATTTCCAAATGCCTGTAATGAGAGTCTTTTTCGGTTGTCTTTTCCAAATTAAATTTTTAAATATTATAGGTGTGATGTGCTATTAAACCTTCCAATGGTGTTTGAATTACTTTTTTAAGATGGGTTTCAAATTCAATGGAAACTTCTTCCAAAATATTATAAAAGAAAAAACCAATGGAACCAACTACCCCAATGGGTAATTGCTTATAATTATCAAAGCAACAAATATGATATCTAAAAAAATCTCGAAAACTTTCACGGACAATATCTTCACAATATTTCTCATGAATATTTGCTTTAATAAAGGGAGCAAAGGAAGCCAACCAACGATTTGGCGCTTGTTCTTTATATACTTTATTTAATACCAATTCCTTATTCAAGTTGAATTGAAGCTTTAGTTGATGTTCCAAATGTTTTGGTAAATTAAGGTATAAATAATCCCTCAGTAATCGTTTTCCCAAACTGGCGCCACTGCCTTCATCACCCAAAATATAACCTAGTGCCGGTACCTCTTGATATAAACTTGTGCCATCAAAAAAACAGGAATTAGAACCGGTGCCCAAGATGCAAGCAATACCGGATTCACGCCCAAATAAACCTAAGGCGGCTGCCATTACATCATGTTCCACATAAATATTTTGAATATGCGAGAACTTGGCAATGGCATTACGCACGATATTACAATTATCCTCACTGGAACAACTTGCTCCATAAAAATAGAGCGCCTCAATATTATAAGCAGCCAAAGGTAAGGCCACCTCTATTTCAATAATGGCTTCAATTTCTGCGGGCTTTTGAGTATATGGGTTTATTCCCAATGAATTAAAGGTTTTTAATTCTTTCCCGTTATCAACAATTACCCAATGGGTTTTGGTAGATCCACTTTCTGCAATCACAATCATATCGGACAAAAATAAGGTTTTTGCGCTGATGTTTGAAGAAGTTTAGAATAGTTATATCTTTGAAAAATTAATAGCAAGTAATGAAACAACTATTTATTGCCTTCATAATCATTATGTTTACCCTGCAAGTGCAAGGGCAAAACAAAGCAGACTCCACTACTACCGAAACTACACAGGAAGCGCCAAAGAATTTGAGCCCTGCTCAACAGAAAGCCTTGGAAGCCAAGCAAAAACGTGATAGTGACGCTGCAAAAAGAAAAGAAGAAGCAGAAAAACGCAAACAAGAATCCCTTCAAAAAAGACAACAAGGATTAGAACAGCGTAAGGCTGCCGCTGACCAAAGAAAGACCGGTGCAACTACCAAAAAAGCAGGTACCGGCAAGGAAGCAAGCCCTACAGATAGTGCTAATGCTGCAACAGTGGCACCGGCCAAAGATAAAAAATCCGGCAAAAAAGAGGCGGCTCCAAAGCCAAGTCCGGAAGAATTAAAGCAAAAAGCTGCTGAAGAACGTCAGCGCGTGGCAGAAAAACGCAAAGAAGATGCGGAAGCCAAAAAGAAAGAGGCTGCTGAAAAGAAAGAAGCTGCCGCACAATTAAAAGCATCAGGAGGTACACCTGCTAAAAAAGGCAGTACCGCAGGTGGCGCAACAGCAGCACCTAAGAAAACTGCTGAAGAAAAAGCAAAAGAAAGAAAAGAAGCCGAAGCCTTAAAACCACGTCCGGGCAGTAAAAATCCAAAAGGCAAAAATGGTAAGGATGAAGCTCCGGCACCGGTTCAAGAATCACAAATAGCAAAATTGTATTTTACTTTACCATTAGAAGCCTTACCACAAGTGGCTAAATATTTGGAAGAGCATCCTGATGTAAAAGAAAGCATAGATAATGACAAAGTAAAAGACCCATATTCCGGTAGTATGCATGATACTCGTAAGGGATTAATTAATAAAGAGGATGGACAAAGAAATTATTTGCAATTGGGTCAAATGGAAAAATATACCCGTTTGCAACTATTTAATACCAAGGATTTGAAGGCTCTGATAGCCATACAAACTGATGAATGTAATCCTGATTGTAAAAATACCTTTAAGTTATACAAACAAAATAATGACGGATGGGAGGATGTGACGGCTTCTGCCCTACCGGCATTGGATAAAAAATACATGTTGGGCAAAATAAAATCTGCCTACAAAAAACAATACATGGATAATAGTGTATACGAAGCCAAAGGTTATGAAACCGACGAAAACTTTTTCCAAAGTGCAATAGTATATACCATCAATCCTGAAGCCAATAAAATCATTGTTCGTGACCAAATTATTGATTTACCATTGTATGAAATAACTTGGGATCCGATAAAGAGTAAATTTAATATCACCAAACTTTAAAAATCAACCCCACCTTATCAGTGGGGTTTTTTAACTATATGTATAAAGCTATTTTATTTGAAAAGAAAGATAATACTGCTTATATTACTTTAAATCGTCCGGATGTATTTAATGCATTTAATGATGATCAGAGTTATGAATTACAAGATGCTTTAAAACAAGCTACCAAGGATGAGGAAGTTCGCGTGGTTGTTTTGACCGGAGCCGGGAAAGCATTTTGTTCGGGGCAGGATTTAAAAGACATAGCAGAGAAGGAAAATCGTTCTTTAAGCGATTCCTTATATAAGCGATATAATCCCATCATCCGAGCGATGCGCATGATGCCAAAGCCTATTATTTGCAGACTGAATGGTGTGGCAGCAGGAGCAGGATGTTCCTTAGCTTTGGCTTCTGATTTAATTATTGCCTCAGAGCAAGCTTCCTTAATAGAGGTATTTATAAATGTGGGCTTAGTATTAGATTCAGGTTCATCTTATTTCCTACCACGGGTGGTAGGAAGCCAAAAGGCATTTGAACTTTCCACAATGGGCACTAAGGTTAGTGCTCAACAAGCATTTGAATGGGGTATGGTTAATAAAGTAGTGCCGGCAGATGCTTTGGATTCAGAAGTTGAAAAATATGTATCTTATTATAGGGGCGCTCCGACCAAAGCCATTGGGATGATGAAAAAAATGCTTAATAAATCCTTCCATTCAAACTTAGAAGAAATGTTGGAATATGAAGCATTTTGTCAGGAAATAGCAGGCAACAGTTCCGATTATAAAGAAGGCGTGAAAGCATTTAACGAGAAACGCAAAGCTGCATTTACCGGGAAATAATCATGAGTAATCCTTCCAGAAAACTGGCAGATTATGTACCGATCCTAACGGAAAAGCGCGAAAAGAAATTTCGTGAAGTACTAAGCAAGCGTCAGCCCGACTTGACGGTGGTGATGGAAAACGTCCATGATCCGCACAATATTTTTGCTATTATGCGCAGTTGTGATGCCATAGGGATTATGGAAATATACATCATCAATACCCAAGGCATGAAAAAAAAGGGCGCCGGCAATAAATCCTCTTCTTCGGCGAATAAGTGGGTGAAAGCACATAACTTTAGTTCAGTGGAGGCATGTGTTTTGGCACTACGTGCCAAGAACTACAAAATTATTGCTACCCACCTAGCCTCCGATTCAAAGTCCCTCTATGAAACCGACCTAACGGAGCCTGTTGCATTGGTATTCGGAAATGAAAAAGATGGCGTTTCAGAAGCATTTTTACCACATGTAGATGGCAATATGAAAATACCAATGGTCGGGCAAATTCAAAGCCTAAATGTATCCGTAGCCTGTGCCGTAAGCCTGTATGAAGCGTATAGACAAAGATTACAAGCAGGTCACTATGAAAATACGAAATTAACGCCCGAACAAACAGAAGAAATTTATACGGCTTGGGCCAAAAAATCTTAGTTTAATTAAAGGTTCAGGCATTTCGAAAAATGTTATTTTAAAAATTATTTAGGATGATATCTGGATTCTTTCAGAATTTTACGATAATCCTTTTCCTCCATTAATTGTTGTAAGGTAATATTTTTATGTTCACTCATATATTTGCGAACAATTTGCCAACCGAGCCATTCCCCCAATCTGGGAGCAGATTCCTGAGGAACCCCATCCGCATTGGTAAACGGTGCATCATTTAAAAACTTAATTTTAAGACTTTGGTCTGTTTTAAAGAAAATATCTTTAGCGGTAAAATAGCCCCATACCTCAGCAGCATTATCATTACACCACTTTAATTGGGCAGCGGTATATTCAATTTTTAAAGTATCGTCCATTTCCGGAGCCATGGCATCTACAAAATATAACTCCTTACCAGCCTGAATTACTTCACTTAGCAAGGTATTATCCGTGCTCACTTTAGATTCAAATTTCTTTGTAAAATAAGCCTTAATAATATTTTCAGGAATGTATTCTTTTCTACAGTGTCGCGTAATGAATTTAGGAATATCAATATTGGTGGCGGAATAATATTTATAATCTTCTCCTAAGAACATATCCAAGCAAATACAAAAACGATTGCTTTGAGTAATATAGATCTTATAGGAAAATGAATTCATGATGCAAGCAAATTCAGGCACAGTATCCTTTGGATAATAGTATTTAATATGACTAAAAATATCCCCTAAATCCTCCTCCAAGGATTTCATTTCCTTTTCCCCGTATTGTTTATTCATTTCCAAATAAACTTCCTTCATAAATTTATTTTGAACCATTAAAGGCTGCCAAAGGCTCAGCATCTCGGCGGTATCTATATCCTTTTTACGGTGAAAGTCATGAGGGTACAGATCATACATAAAAGCATTCATAATATCCGGATACTTTTTATACAATTGGCTTATAGCAGCGCCAAAATGCACCGAATCACAGCTAAAAAGCTCCTTATCAAACCTGTCAATATGGACTTTTTTCTTCAATTTGGGCGTTTCTACCTTTAGTCTATTATCTTTACAGGAATAAATTAGCAAGGCTAATAAGCTGAAACAAGTAATTTTTAGATATTTTTGCAACACAATAATAATTTTATAATACGAACGCAAAATTATGAAAAAGCTTTTCCCCATACTTACTTTTTTAATAATCTCTTTTTCAGCCATAGCACAGGACTATCCCAGTTTCAGTCCGGGAGTGACCATTAGTCCTAATATTGCATGGGCGAGCACCAGTGTTAATACGGTACCAAGCAATTTAAGCGCCAGTTCATCCAATGCTAAATTCGGCTATTGTATTGGGGTAACTTTAGATTATATGAAAAAAGAAACATACGGATTGTGCGCTGAGTTCAGAATTCAGCGTTTGGATATGGGCTACAACCTTAATTCAATTTCACCCACCGGAGTATCCATTACCAATGCGAGTAATGTTTTTTATCAATATATAGAAATACCCGTAGGTATTAAAATGCGAACCGTTGAATTTGGATATTCCCGGTTTTATGCCAAAGCAGGATTAAACCCAGCCATTTGTACCAAAGCAGAGGCCACCATTACCAGTAATAACGGGATAAACAACTCCACTACTGCCGTTTCAAATATAAGTTCAAGAACCACACCCATCAATTTAGGACTATTTATTGGCATGGGCTTGGAATATACCATTGCGGGTACCACTGCATTGGTGGGAGGCCTTACCTACCATTATGGAGTCATCGATATTTATAAGGACCCTAACAGCACAGATAACTTTACCATTAATACGCGATACCTATCCATGGATTTAGCGATTAAATTCTAATGACCACATTAATGAAGATTGCACTTGCCCAGTTGGATTATCATGTTGGAAATTTTGAAGCAAATGCAGCCAAAATTATAAAAGCCATAAACGAAGCTAAGCTTAGCGGTGTCCAATTAATTGCATTTTCCGAATTAGCCATTTGCGGCTATCCAGCTTGGGATTTTTTAGAGTTTGATGATTTTATTGCACAATGTGAAAAAAGCATCAAAACCATTGCGAGTCATTGTACAGGTATTGCTGCCATTGTTGGAGGGCCATGCCGTAATCCTCTAAAAAATGGCAAAAATTTATATAATTCAGCATGGTTTTTATCAGAAGGGACAGTGCAGCAAATGGTACATAAAACCTTATTGCCCACTTATGATGTATTTGATGAATATCGCTATTTTGAGCCCAATACGCAATTTAATTGTGTTGATTACTTAGGACAAAAAATAGCCGTTAGTATATGTGAAGATTTATGGAACCTGAGTGAAGACCCATTATACACTAAAAACCCAATGGATTTCCTGATCAAAGAACATCCGGATTTTGCCATCAATATTGCAGCTTCACCTTTTTCTTTCAGTCATGATGCTTCAAGGATGGCCGTACTGAGAAATAATGCAAAAAAGTATAATATCCCTTTTTTTTATGTAAATCATACCGGAGCACAAACAGAGCTAATATTTGATGGTGCCTCAATGGTGGTTCATCCCGATGGAAGCTATTTGAAAATGTCTTTTTTTGAGGAAGAAATAAGAAGTTTTGATTTACGAAAAATAAAGGAAGGGAATTTTCCCCAATCCGATAAACAGGGAAAATATGAATTAATAACACAAGCCCTAATTAAGGGAATTCAGGATTATTTTTCAAAAATGGGCTTTAAAAAAGCAACCTTGGGTTTATCAGGGGGTATAGATTCTGCAGTGGTTTTTGCCCTTGCAGTAAAAGCTTTGGGAGCAGAACAGGTATTGCCAATATTATTACCGTCTCCCTATACTTCAGCGCTCTCCAATAATGAAGCCATGACAATGGTTAAATTATTAGGAACCGCTCATAAAATCATACCTATAGCTAAGGTTATGACATCTTATTCCGATTTATTAAATCCCCACTTTGAAGGATTAAAATCCGGCTTAGCGGAAGAAAACTTACAGGCACGCGCACGTGGGACAATCCTGATGGCTATTAGCAATAAATTAGATTATATTTTGCTGAACACCTCTAATAAAAGTGAGATGGCTGTAGGGTATAGTACCTTATATGGTGATTCCATAGGTGCATTTTCAGTTTTAGGCGATTTATACAAAACTGAAGTTTATGAACTAGCTGATTATATTAATAAAACTTGGAATAATTGTATTCCGGAATTAATTATTTCGAGGGCACCTTCTGCTGAATTAAGACCCGATCAAAAGGACTCTGACAGTTTACCTGATTATAGTATTTTAGATGCCATTTTATACCAATATATTGAAAACAGAAAAGGCCCCGATGAAATCATTCAAATGGGCTATGATGCTACTACCGTTCATAAAATCTTAAAGCTTGTAAATCAGAGTGAATATAAGCGATTCCAAGCACCGCCAATTTTGCGCGTATCTGATAAAGCCTTCGGCATAGGCAGACGATTGCCTATCGTGGCTAAGTACTTAGCTTAGTTTTAAATATTTTTTAGCTTATCTTAAAATATTAACTACTAAGAGCTTACTGAAGGCTATAAAATTGCCGACACTAAACTTTGCTACGCTAATTCTATCCAATAGCTAGTATATTATGGTAAATATAAATATGGTTTTTCAATTATAATAATATATTGATTAACTTGCGTTGATTTCATTACATGACTTCATACACTACAAGAATATCGAGCGAGACAAATTTTAGAATTTCATATTGGCTAAAGTCATGTTTAGCAGTATGTATATTTTTATCACTGAACTGCAGTAAAACACTTGCAGGCATTGAATCCATGCGTGCCGATCTGGAGGTCAAGAAAAAGATTTTATTGGCGTCCAAAGATAAACAGGAAAGAATAGAATCCAATTTAAGAATTAGTGATATATATATTGAATATTTTCACAATATAGACTCCGGAATATTTTATGCAAAATGTGCTTTAAGGGAAATTGGAAACAATATCCAATCTCGTAATTACATTCGTGCTAAAATTTATATAGCTAGGGCATATTATATTAATGGGCAACCCAATCGTTGTGTTCCATTACTAGATAGTATTTATAATTTAAGCAAGGAAATAAATTACCCTTTTGGCATCTATCGAGCATTATACTATAAAAGTTTATTATATAATGATATAAATGAGCCGGACAGTGCTATTAAATTTTTAATGGAGGCCGTTCAGGTGAATAAAAAATCTAATGCCTCTGAAGACTTGGCCAGTACTTATAATTCATTAGGTAATTTATATTTTTCACGCAGAGCATACCATACAGCTTTAGATTATAATTTTCAATCGTTAGCTATTTGGAAAAAAATAAAACCGCAAACGATATCAGGGGTATTGAGTGATATTGGCAATTGTTATTATTATTTAAATGAGTTGGATTCTGCCTTACAATTTTATAATGCTTCCTTAGCTACCAGTATTCAACAAAACAATAATTTAGGTTATGGTTACGGTTATAATAATATCGGATTAGTGTATTTCAAAAAAGACAAATATGAAACTGCACTCAAATACTACGATACAGCCCTTTCCTATTATTATAAAATGAATTCAAGAGTTGGGATTACCAATTGCCTGGATAATATTTGTAAAACTTATCTGGCCAAGAAAGATTTCGATAAAGCCTTTAGACAAGCGCAAATAGCCTTAGCATATGTACTTCCATTGCATGATAAGAACTTGGCATACATGATTTATAACGATTTAAGTACTGCTAGTGCCGGTCAAAAGAATTTTGAAAAAGCATTTTTTTATCAGAAAATAATTACAGCTTATGCTGATAGTATTTATGGGGCAAGCAAAGCCAGTTCTGACGCCGCATTGCAAGCCAGACTGTCTATTTTACAGAAAGAAAATGAAAACAAATTACTCCGATTAGAGCAAACCAAACAAAATATTCAATTAAAGCAAAAAAACTTAGTCTCTATTGTTATTGGAATATTTTTAGTGTTAGCGATTGGCGCAGTAATTTATTTTATTCGTAATGCAAAATTAAGATACGAGGCTATGCAACTTTTGCAAAAGCAAAATGATGTTATAGAAAAAAACAATCATGAATTAGATCATTTAAATTCAAGATTACAATCTCAAAAACACGAATTAGAAGAAATTAATCTTTTGAAAGATAAATTATTTTCCATTATTTCTCATGATATCCGAAGCCCATTGGTTTCTTTTAGTGCTTATTTATCGTTTTTGCAAGCCGGAGAAATACCGGAGGATTCTATCAAAGCCTTAAATAATGAGGTGATGGAACGACTAAATTTAACTTTAAATTTTGTTGACAATTTAATTGAATGGGCGCAAGGACAAATTCAAGGAACAAATAGAATTTCAGAGCTAATAAATTTAAAACATACCTGTGACGAGATGCTTGGTTTTTATCAGCCGCAGGCCGATATGAAAAATATAAAATTAATAAACACGGTATCGCCGAATATAAATGTTTATACCAATGCGGGTATGGTAAAAATGATTTTAAGAAATTTAATTTCTAATGCCATTAAATTTTCATTTAAAGACAGTTCCATTAATATCAGTGCAGAAACAGATGAGCATTTTGTTATTATTCACGTTGCCGATACTGGTATCGGTATGCGTGAAGAGGATTTGGCACAGTTATTCAGCGGAAAAAATTATAGTCGCATGGGAACTTCCAATGAAAAAGGTAGCGGTTTGGGATTAACACTTTGCAAAGAATTTTTGCAAAAAAACAATGGAACTATGTGGGTAGATAGTGAGGAAAATAAAGGAAGTACCTTTAGCTTCAAAATCCCAATTTCCGATAAAAACCTTGCTTAATATACTGTCATGTATATTTAGTCCTGCTTAATTGAACTATTAAGTAATTTTCTGCTTCTTTTTTCCTTTCTTTGCATTAAAATACAAGAAATGAATTCGGGGAATACTACTTCTAAAATATTGAATATAAGTGTTATTGTAGCAGCACTTGGGTATTTTGTGGATATATATGACCTTATTTTATTTGGCATTGTACGGGTGCAAAGCCTGAAAGACTTAGGCTTTGCCGGTAAAGAATTAAATGATTTAATTGGAGCCCGACTATTAAATTTTCAAATGGCCGGAATGCTAATCGGTGGCATTATTTGGGGCATTTTAGGGGATAAAAAGGGAAGATTATCTACTTTATTTTCCACTATTTTAATTTATTCCATTGCCAATATTGCCAACGGCTTTGTACAAAACATAGAACAGTATTATTGCCTGCGATTTTTAGCGGGCTTAGGCCTTGCCGGAGAATTGGGCGTAGGCATTACCTTGGTATCCGAAGTAATGAGTAAAGAACGTCGTGGATACGGCACTACAGTCGTGGCAGGCATAGGTATTGCCGGTGCCGTGGCCGGATATTTGGTTTCAGACCTCTTTAGCTGGCGCACCGCTTATTATGTTGGCGGTGGTTTAGGGCTGGGACTATTAGCACTTCGAGTTTCCTTATATGAATCCGGAATGTTTTCAAAATTGAAAGAAAGCAGTATAAAACGTGGCAATTTTCTGGATCTTTTTAAAACCAAAAAGATATTTATAAAATACCTTAAAGCTATATTGGTAGGTATTCCGGTGTGGTTTGTTATTGGCATCATCGTGTTTTTTGCAAATAAATTTGCGGATGCCTTACATGTACAAGGTAAAATAACCGTAGGAAAATGTGTCATGTACCATTATATCGGAGCCTCCATCGGTGCGTTTGCTACCGGTATCCTTAGTCAGGTACTAAAATCAAGAAGAAAGGCACTTATAAGTGCTATTGTAGGCTTATTAATTACCATCCCTATTTTATTTTTGGCGGATGGCATCAGTGCTTCTACCTTTTACTTTTTGATGTTTTTAATTGGTATTCCAAATGGATTCTGGTCCGTATTTGTAACCAATGCAGCGGAGCAATTTGGCACCAACCTTAGAGCTACGGTAACTACCACCGCTCCAAATTTTGTGCGTGGTGCTACAGTTTTATTAACCCTTACTTTTACACAATATACCGGATCCGGAAATACCATAATTGTTGCCTCCGTAATAGGATTGGTAGTTATAACAGCTGCCCTATGGGCTTGTTTTACCATGGAGGAATCCTATCATAAAAATTTAGATTATTTAGAAGTTAATTAATATTATTATTTTGAAACATACACTACTTACCATACAAGAGTTATTAAAATGGTTTAAACCCGAAACTATTATACAGAGTGGAGGCTTACCTTTATTATGTTTTATTTTATTTGCCGAAACCGGATTATTTATCGGCTTCTTTTTACCTGGTGATTCCTTATTATTTGTGGCAGGTTTATTTTCATATTTAATGCCCGGAGGTCTTCCAATAATTATTTTATGTGCAGTAGCATCCGCAATTATTGGAAACTTGGTAGGATACTATTTTGGGCTCAGTTTGGGGCCAAGATTATTTAAAAAAGAAGATTCTTTAATATTCAAGAAAAAGTATTTGGACATGACCGAATCCTTTTATGCCAAACATGGTAGGGCAGCGCTAATCTTAGGAAGATTTATTCCCATTATCAGAACCTTTGTACCCATCTTAGCCGGAGCCATCAAAATGAATTTTAGCAGATTTTTAGTTTATAATGTAATTGGAGCTTTATTATGGGTGCCTACCCTAATTATGGCTGGCTACTGGCTCGGACAAATTACCTGGGTAAAAGAACATATAGAACTTATTGTAATCGGTTTAATTATTGTTACTATTATTCCTGTCATCCGCACTTATATCCGCGAAAGAAATGCACATAGGGCATCCAGCGAAAACTAACATTTAAAAGAGTAAATAAAAAAGACTCACTTGATAGTGAGTCTTTTTTATTTACTTAGCGTTGAACTATTATTTTTCATCCAACATTGTTATTCCCCACGGACCGATTCCTGTGATTTGTAAAATAACTTCTTCATTTAAGGTATATAAAAAATGATGGGACATAGCAGGATTAACATAATAAGCACCGGCCGTAAATTTAGTGCCTGATGTTTTATCGGCCTGCTCCCCAAAGCCTAAATAAAGGCTACCGGATATTATAGTTACTCGTTCATCCTTTGGATGCCAATGTGCCGGAATCGTATAATTCGGCGGCAATTTAAAACGTACTGTAAATACGCCTTCCTTTTTAGGATTTCCTTCCAATACGATCATCTTTGCACCCGGTAAAAATGGAGTTGGGGCATCCATCCATTTTATATTTTGAGGAAAAACCTGGATGCTACCCATAGGTAAAGGCTTTGCTAAAATACTCTGGGCCGATAAATAATTGCCCGTAAAAATAAAAATGATTAGTACAATTATTTTATTCATAAATTGGTTTGTTATTTTCAAATATAATTTCATTGGTTTCATGCAATTGGCTTTCAAATACTTTGTTTAAGATGGCACTAACGTTACTGAGCTCTTCTACTTTTTTTACTTTTTCGGTATATATATACAACCTGTTCCTAGGACGTGTAAATGCTACATACATCAGATTTACATTATCTATACTCAGCATGGCATCTTCCTTATGGTAAGCTTCATGGAAAACAGAATCTTCTAATTGTGTTGTAAATGAAATCGGCAATTTTGCGAAAGAATTAAAAGGCGAATGTTCAGATGAAACCCAAATTAAATCTGCAAAAGTACTTTTGAATTTCCAATTGGCAAATGGTATAAAGACCACCGGAAATTCCAAGCCTTTCGATTTATGAATGGTCATAATTCTTATTGCATTCATTTCACTATTTAATACTACGGTATAGGATTCATTTGCCCACCATTCCAAAAATGAATGAATTGATAATTTTTGATTTCGAGTAAATTCTAGAATAACTTGTCTGAAACTTAATATATAAGGATCAATTTTTTCAAATAAGTTAAAATCTTTGAGTATTCTTTCAATAAGTTCGTATAAAGGTAAATTTACAATAGAAGATTTATGGTCAAGAAAATTTGACGGTAAGTGTTTTTTAAATAAAAGATCCCCATTTTTAACATCATTAAAAATTTCAGCATTTGCGATCAGGGAGTCCTTTAAAACATAATTCAAATACAAGTAAAGCAATTCCGATTTTGCCAATTGATTACTTGGATGCACTAAATAATGTAAAGCAGCTAATATTAAACGTATATGCGGACTTTTATCCAGAAAAAGTGAATCCGGTGAAATAAACTCAATACTATATTGGTTCAATGTTTCAGCAACAATTTCTGCCTCGGCATTATTCCTGACCAAAATGGTAATATCTCTCATGTTCATCCCTTCTGTAAATAATTGGGAAATAGTATTGACCATCCTAGTGCAAGCATTGGAAATATAGGCGTCCTTAGAATTTCCTTCCTTTTCAAAAAAAACAAGTTCCACCCTTCCACTAATACCTTCTTTTTTGCCAGCAGGAATTTGCTTTACATCAGCATAAATATTATGTAATAATTCTAATTCATGAAAATGACTTGGAAATAAATTTAACGATTTTGTAAAAAGATCATTATTGAAAGCTACAATTTCAGTATGACTTCTAAAATTATTTTTAAGCGTTTCTTTCTGTGAATTGCCCGGGAAATAATTATCACTTACTTGTGATGATATTAATTCAACTTTGCCACCGCGCCAACGATAAATGGCTTGTTTAGCATCGCCGACCAATAAACATTCAGCACCTTGAGAAACCGCATTTTCAATTAAAGGAAATAAGTTCATCCATTGCAATCCTGAAGTATCTTGAAATTCATCAATTAAAAAATGTTCATATCGAGCTCCGATTTTACTATAAATAAAATCCATTTGTTCCTTTAACAAATGATTGGATAAAATTCTATTAAAATCGCTAATAAGAACTAACTCATTTTCATTTTTATATTCAGTAATTAATTTCTGTATTTCGCCGTAAACAGAAAAGGTATATACTGTTTTAAGCAATTCAATGGCACTTACATAATCTCTATATTTATCCTTGTATAATTGTTGCGCACTAAGTAAATGTTTATGGAATACCTGTTCTGTAAAATTGCTCAGTTGCATCATGCCGGGTGATTTTTTCGTCAGCCATTCTGAAGGCTGATCAAGCACCTTTTTCACCATTTCGCCGGGCACATATTTTTTCTGACCGATTTGAATTTTATTAAAGTAATTTGCCGGTCCCCTTTCTTTGTTTTTAAAATCCGCTAAAGTAAAACCTGCCTCTTCCATGGCTTTTAGTGCCGACTTCCCTAGCCTATCCATTTCGGACTCAAAAGCTGAAACTATTTTTCTTAATTCATTTATAAATTCTTTTATATTATTAATTTCAGGGGTATCCATATTGAAAGTATCATCCTTTAATACCTGAGCAGCAAGATTTCGCAAGTCTTGTTTTATTTGCCAAGTACGACCTGATAATACTTTCTCATTAATAAAATCCATCAACAATTGATGTAATTCAGGATTACTGATACTTCTTTTCAAAAATGTTTCAACAGCATGATCTAACGCCTCATCATTTTTAAGAAAAATTTCAAATTCATAAGGTAGTCCTAATTCCTTGCCGAATACTCTAAGTATTTTATGAAAAAAACTATCAATGGTACCAATATTAAATCGAGAATAATCTCTTAATATATTTTCAAAAACTACAGGGGCATTATTGATTTGCTCTAAGGTCAGACCCTCTGAAAGTAAATTATTTTTTAAGCCGTCATCCTTGCCGTTTGATAAATCAGATAAACGTTGTAAAACTCTATTTTTCATTTCTGCTGCTGCAGAATTAGTAAATGTAATTGCAACGATGCTTTTATATTTTTGAGGATGGGGCAAGCATAATTTCAAATACTCTTTTACCAGCGTATAAGTTTTACCGGAACCGGCAGAAGCTTTATAAATTTTTAACACCGTTATTTTTATTGTGTAATGTACATTTCTTTCAATAAATAATCCGCTCCGGATACCATACTGGTGGTCCATAATACAAAACGAATATCCACAGCAATAGATCTGCTATAACTTTCATTCCAGGCATAATCATTTACCGTGGCCTCTAAGCATCTGTCAAAATTGATGCCTATTAATTGACCATTACCGTCCAATAATGGACTACCGGAATTACCACCCGTAGTATCCGTATTATATAATAAACACATGGGCAAATCATTTTTATCTTTCAATTTATAGGCCCCAAATGCATTCTGATTTAACAGGCGGGCAATATCCTCATTTAAGCGATAATCCGGGGCTGCACCGTCCTTTTCTGCCATGCCCCGAACAGTGGTAAAAGGCGTACAATAGGTAGCATCAGAGGGATGATACCCTCGGATATAGCCATAGGTCAGCCTTAAGGTTCTATTGGCATCCGGTAAAAAATCACCTCCCAAGGCCTCCATTCTTAAATCTACATATTCCGGCAATAATGCATCTAACTGTGCCTTATAATAAGTCATCAATGAATCAGTTTCATGATAATCCTTATTTAAATTTTTAACCAGGTCCATAAAAGGATCTTTAAGTTTTTCAATTTTTTCAGGTTTATCATTAATTATTTTAAAAATGGATGTCGAATCAAAAATTAAATTTTTCTTATACGCTTTGGCTATGTATTCCCGAATGACTTGCATTTTATTCTCGTTTTTAAAAAGCAAAGTATTTAATCCCGGAACCATATTAGAACCAGAAAAGTTAGAAGCATCCAATAGCATTTTCTTTAAAAATATACTGTCATAAGAAACATATATGGATTTATATTGGCTTCGAATTAAGGATAAAGTATTTTTCTTAATTTTATTATACTCCTCGGTTTTCATCGTACGAAATGCATTACTTATGGTCCGGATATTATCCGCTAAAGCTATTGCTTTTGATTCTGAATATAAATTATTATACCAATAACTTTTAAAAGCAATACTTCCCATTGAAGCATACAAGGCATTTGATTTATTTAGATTATTTTTAAATCTTGCACTTTGTTCAATGTTTAATTTATTCGCAATTTTTTGCTCCTCCTCCAGTCGGGATTTATACAAAGCAATGCTGCGCATGGTTTTGAGTTTGCCTTTATAATTCTTTTCTACATTGGCCAATTGCTTTATTTTAGGTTCATTTTTAATCATGAACTTTGCATCTCCGGCCCCTAAACTTTTAATGGTATTTATTTCCCAAGTATATAAATCAGAAATATAAGGCAGCGTAAATTCCTCTTGCATTTTAATAAAATCAGCAGGTAAATTTCTAAAGGTTCGTCCGGGATAACCAACAATAAAGACAAAATCATTTTCAGCTAATCCTTTTGCATTAATATTTAAAAACTCTTCCGGATGAAATGGTACATTATCCTGGCTATAATCGGCGGATTTTCCATCTTTGCCAACATAGGCACGTACAAAAGAAAAATCGCCGGTATGCCTTGGCCATTCCCAATTATCAGATTCCCCGCCAAACTCTCCTATATTTCGAGCAGGGATATAAACTATTCGAATATCCTTAATAGTAATATACCTAAATAACATATAACTTTTCCCGGGAAGCATCTCCGCTATTTCAATGGTATAATCAGGATTTTTTAAAACTTCAGCCGCTTTATAAGAAGCAATATTTTTTGCAATAATATTTTTCTTTAGTACCCCATCACTTACACTTTCAGTTCCTTTCAAAATATCAGTGGAAACATCAGTATTGCTAATAAGTATTTTGCAGGTTAATCCCTTTATCGGTAATTCCTTTTCCTGCGAGCCTGCCACATAACCTTTCTCCAATAAATTATTTCCGGGAGTACTATAAGGCTCTAAACCGCCAAAGGCACAATGATGATTGGTAATAATTAATCCTTTGTCCGAAACAAAGGAGCCCGTACAACCCCCTAATTGAACTACCGCTTTTATTAAGCCCTTTCCTGAAGGGTTATAAATATCTTTCACGTCCATCTTTAAACCTTCCTTTTTTAAATTAAGACTACCTATGGTATTGATGGGATACATGCCTCCCTCTGCCCATAAGTGAAGTGAAAAAAGTAAAGCTAAACTGAAACACTTTAAATAACGACGATTCATGAACATATTATTTTTTATCGTAAACATAATTTTTTATACTCGCAATAGCTGCAAATTTTCAAATTATCGGTTTGTGTAATTTCTAATGATTTATCAAAAATAGGTTTAATTATTTCCTTAATGGCATTTTCCAATGCAATAAAATTGCTTGCCTGAAGCAAACTTTCATCGGCATTAATATTAATATATCCCTTTATTACTTGTTTTAAGGGTAACAGGCTGGTTTGAATGATCGGTGTCTGATGTTTCTTATAATACATTAAAGCATAAAATAAAGCTTGAAAAGCCTCTTTGTTATCTTTGGAAAGTTCGTCAATTTGTTCAATATATTTAAAATTGAATTTTACTACATTTCCCGTTTTATAGTCAACAATGCGTGTAATATTATCCTTTTTGTCAATGCGGTCAATTTTTCCCTGAAGGGTAATGGTATTTCCGTCCTCATGGACATAGGAATAACTAACGGATTCTTCCAATCCTAAAACGTAAAATGGAGCATGTTTCTGATCCAAGGCTAATGTATGGCGCAATAACACTGCTATACTTTCAATAATTAAGCTATTTTTATCAATAATATACTCACTATCCCAATGCAAACCTTTAAGGGCTTCTTCAATGCGTAATTTAATAGTTTGAATCATTTGTTCAATATCGCCGGCAAGTACCTCCTTCCCTATATAATCTGCATACATCATTTGCATGATATCATGAAATAAAGTGCCGAAACGGTCAGCTTCCAATTCTTCACTGACCTCATTTGGAGCTTCTAATTTACTTACATATTTAAAATAAAATTGAAGATTGCAAGCATAATAGGTACTTATGAAAGTAGGCGATAATCCCTTGGTTTCACGTCTGTTTAATAATTCATCAAAAGCTGCATCTTTGTTGAATTGAATTTTCTTTATATTATTTGATTGTAGTGCAATTTTAAATGGTTTCTCGATAAAATTGACCTTCGGATTTCTTTTTGCCAAAAAATATTTTAATTGCCTTATATAACGACTTTCTTCAACTTTACCTTTGCCATTTTCAGTATAGTAAAACAGATGGATTTTTTTCGCCCATTGCAATAGTCTATAAAAATAATAGGTCGATAATGATTCCTGTTCATCAAAAGTTGGCATACCAAATGATTTTCGAATATCAAAAGGAATGTACGAATGCGAACTGCTTCCTGAAGGCAAATTGCCTTCATTGACATTTAAAATATAAACGGTATTAAAGGATAGAGCACGGGTTTCCAACATTCCCATTACCTGCAAGGCGCCTTGTTTTTCATCATTTTTAATAACTTTGACCTGACTACATAATTGCCTGAAAAAACGCCAAAAGGTATTAATGTTTACACTTACATCATTGACCACTAATAATGCTTTTAACTTATTTAATACATCCCTAAAAATAAGTTCCGTTTCTTCTGATAAAGATTTATGTTGCTTTGTGAAATTAATAATTTGTTCTAAATAATTAATTAAACTTTCAACCGTTCGTGCCTCATTAAAAAATATAGATAAACCGGACTTTCCGGTATATTTATAAAGTAGCTGTTTATTGACATTTATTATTTCATAATTTTCAATATTGTGAATCAATTCCGCCAATTCCGCATCACCTTCTATAGCCACCAAGGGATGACTCAGTACTGCCAGCACATCATTATATGAAAAAGCCTGATTGGCTGGATCAAAACCTACTTGCAAAGAAGCCAAAAGTTCAAATAAGGAATACAAACCTGAATCGGTAATGGGGTTGCCTATGGTAAAGCTTATATCAGTAATATCTTCAGGAATGGCATGGATAACCGGTGCCAGTAATCCTTCATCAGGCAATACAATGGCTGAATGCCCTATTGGCTTTTGCTCCTTCAATACTTGATGAAGTGCCATACCTTGGGTAGATTCCATAGAAGTACTGATAAATTGTATTTCCTTTTCTTCCTCCAGTAAATTTGAAACACAAATACCCGGCTCCGTAAGGCGAAGGTTTTTCATGGCCTTCCTAATAAAATAACCTGCCTCCTCCTTAGGATCATTCAAATAATAACTATCCGTATCAAAATAAACCTGAGCTTTATTTTCTAATTGGAGACTACGAATAATTACTTCTTCTGATTTTGAAAGTGCATTAAATCCAATAAATAAATATTGGTTTATATCTTCATTAATATTATTACTTACAAATTTTTCCGCTACTTCACGATAAATCATTCCGGCATAAGCCTTATTTTCACTGCGCAATAAAGCGTTAAAATCAAAATACACCTTTTCGAAAATTTCCCAGTGCATTAAAAATTGCTCTTGCAATTCCGTAGGTTTATTCCTATTGATGGTGGTCCAAAATTGTAAAGCCAAATCGGGATCTATATCCGTTTCTTCTATTTCTTTAGTGGCTCCTAAATGACTAAAAAATCTTTTTGGCTCCACCAAATATTTATCCATTTCATCATAGTCCCGAAGAATCATATTTCCCCAATTGTGAAATAAATCAAAAGTATCTTCAGGCTTATAAACTAAATGCGTTTTATAAAGTTTAAAGAGTTGCTCCAAGGGGTCACATAATTCTAAGCTGCTATAGGAGGCAACAAAATCTTCAATGGCAAAGATGTTCAGATGTTTTGGCAACTGAACATTTTGTTTCTTCAAGGCTTCTTCAAAATACCCAGCCGGACGTTTATTCGGAAATATAATTTTACATTTTTCCCAATCCAAGGAAGGAAGGGATAAAATGTTTTTTACCACTAAGTCCAAAAAAGTTTCTTGCATGTCCGTTGTTATGATAGATCAAAGATAGTTGAATTTTATTTTTCTTAAAATAAAATTAAAAAAACAAAAATAAATAAATTCCGATTTACGTTTCATAGCTTTTGCCTTCTTCCGCCAATAAAGTATTAGGAAAAACACTTCTAGCCTCGTCCAGCAATGGTTGTAAATCATCATAGCGTGCAGAAAAATGTCCGATCAGTAATTGTTTAGTTGCAGCCACCTGTGCAAAGGTCGCAGCCTGTAAAGCAGTAGCATGAAAATTACGTATGGCATTTTCATATAATTCATGAAGAAAGGTAGCTTCATGATAAATCATATCCGTACCCTGCAATTGCTGAGCCACGGATTCCATATACAAAGTATCCGTAATATAGGCATAACTTTTCATTGGTAAGCCATAGGTCAATTCCTTAGCTGAATATACTTTGCCACTTTCATCAATATAATCCCTACCATAAACCAATGCTTTAAAAGCTGCTACCGGAACATTCTTATGTTTTAAGGCTTCCTTGTCAATTTTCCTGTAAGGCTGTCTTTGTTTAAATAAAAATCCCCAACAAGAAATCCTATGAGCCAAAGGAATACTCTTTATTTCAAGGAATTTGTCCTCGTAAATGGTGTGGGTGCCATCCATCGATAAAATAATAAAATGAATGGGATAAGTTAAATACGCTTCAGATAGTCGTAATTGGGTTTCAATTAATTCTTGCAAACCTTCCGGACCATAAATATAAATTTCCTGCGTCCTGCCTTTAAGTGCCAAGGTGGAAAGTAATCCCATTAAACCCAAATAGTGGTCCGCATGAAAATGAGAGATAAAAATACGTTCAATTTTAAACATTTTTACCCCATATTTCAAACATTGCAATTGGGTTCCTTCCCCACAATCCAGTAAAAAGGTTCTATTTTTAAAAACTAAAGCTTGGGCACTGGGGCGCCTGCTTAAAGTTGGTGTGGCAGAACTGGTACCTAGTACGGTTAATTTAAATGACATGCTAATAATTTAGGCTTAAAGATCATTTATTTCTTCATCGTCTTCCGCATCCAACTGCTTTTCAATTTCTACCATAAAAACGTAATCTACTGCTTCATCGAAAGAATGAGTGATAATCATTCCTCTTTTTTCAAGTGCAGCAATGATTTCTTGGCCTTGCGGCTCACAAATCACTAAAATACCATCTTCTTTTTGAAGTATGTGAGTTACCGTATCTAAAGTAACATAAAAATCTGAACCGACATCCTCAACATTTTTAATTTCGATAATAAAATTTTTTGCCCCTGATTCCATTTCAGTGGCAATTGTATTTTTTAATTTTTCGCAATCTTCCGTTGTTAAGACAGTTGTATAGACATTCAGTAATGTATATTGTTCTTCTTTCTTGACCTCTATTCCCATATTAAAAATTTTCAGTGCAATTATCCTAATTCTTTCACAATTTATGAAATAATTTTCCAATTCAAACCTTATGGTTAATTTTGCAGTCTATTTAAATATGAATGAAGATATGACAAATTTCGAAAATTTCAATTTTAAGGGCAAAAAAGCCCTGGTAAGAGTAGATTTTAATGTGCCTTTGGATGCAAATCATCAAGTTACTGATGATACACGCATTAGTGCTGCCCTTCCTACCATTCAAAAAATATTGCATGATGGGGGCTCGGTGATCCTGATGTCGCATTTAGGCAGACCTAAAGGGAAAGTTAATCCTGACATGTCTCTCACTCATATTTGTGGTAAACTTAAAGAATTATTAGGCAATGTTCCGGTTATTGCCGCCAATGATTGCATTGGTCCGGATGCCCAGACCAAAGCTGCTGCCTTACTTCCAGGTCAAGTTTTATTATTGGAAAATTTGAGATTCCATCCTGAAGAAGAAGCCGGCGATGAAAACTTTTCTAAAAGTTTGGCTTCATTAGGCGATGTATATGTAAATGATGCATTTGGCACCGCTCATCGTGCACATGCTTCTACAACCATTATCGCCAAGTATTTCAAGGACAAATTCTTTGGACTATTAATGGAAAGTGAAGTTCAAAGTATTGATAAAATCTTAAAAGAAGGCCAAAAGCCATTTACGGCAATTATTGGTGGTTCTAAAGTATCTGATAAAGTTGGTATTATTGAAAATTTACTGGATACTGCTCAAAATATTCTCATCGGCGGGGCCATGGCCTATACCTTTTACAAAGCACTAGGCGGAAATGTAGGAAACTCCAGAACGGAAGATGATAAATTGGACCTGGCCAAAGATTTGGTGGCACGTGCAAAATCAAAAGGTGTCAATTTATATCTGCCTGTGGATAGCATTGATGCTGATTCTTTTAGCATGGATGCAGCAATGCAAACTACTCCAAGTGATGCCATTCCTCAAAATTGGATGGGATTGGACATTGGACCTGAAGCCAGAAAAACCTACCGCGAAGTAATTTTAGCCTCAAAAACAGTGCTTTGGAATGGCCCAATGGGCGTATTTGAATGGGATAATTTTGCTCATGGTACCAAGGAAGTAGCCCAAGCTGTTGCCGATGCTACCCAAATAAATGGGGCATTTACCTTAATTGGTGGTGGTGATTCTGTTTCTGCTATTCATAAATTTCATTTAGCAGATAAAGTCAGTTATATTTCCACCGGCGGTGGAGCTATGCTTGAGTCCTTGGAAGGTAAAATACTCCCGGGTATTGCAGCTATTCGTGGCAATTAATTTTTGAAATTCAAAATATTCTGAAACTTCATTACACCATTTCGTGTTTTGAAGTTTCAGCTTTTATAACTGTTAATATATTAAAAAATGATTACCATTATTCCCGCATCACAAAGACATTTTGCCGACCATGGTTGGTTAAAAACTTATTGGTTATTTTCTTTTGGCGATTATTATGAGCCAAAAAATTTACACCATGGGGTGTTGCGTGTGTTTAATGATGATATTGTAGATGCAAAACAAGGTTTTGGAATGCATCCGCATAGGGATATGGAAATTGTAACCATCATGCTAAAAGGTGAAATTTCCCATAAAGACAGCATGGGCAATGCCACAAAAATAAAGCGTGGGGAAGTTCAAAGAATGAGTGCCGGTACCGGTATTTATCATTCAGAAATGAATGATGGAGATGAGCCTTTGCATCTGTACCAAATTTGGGTGATTCCCAATCGCCAGGGGATTACTCCGGATTATGAACAAAAGGCATTTGATCCTTCTGCTGCTAAAAATTCATTATTACCGATTGTTAGTCCCGATAAAATTGAAAATGCGCTTTTCATCAATCAGGATGCCAGCTTTTATTTATCAGATTTAGATGCCGGAAAGACCATCCATTATCAAACCAAAGCGCAAAGAAAATTATTTATTTATGTGAGTTCCGGTGCCCTGCAAGTTAATGGCCAAACACTGCTAAAAAACGACCAGGCAAGAATTTCCGATGAAGAAGAATTAAATATCACAGCTACGGAAAATGCGGAATTTATTTTAATTGATTGCACCCCGCATTAATGCTCGGATAATTCAAAAATATTGACCTTTTCGCCTTCAAAAGGAATGGTATTTAATATTCTTTCGGAAGAGGTATCACTAATAAAAATTTGCCCGAATTCCTGCTGAGCCAATATGCGCATCAGGTTCCTTAATCGTGATTCATCCAATCTTTCGCATACATCATCCAATAATAAAATAGGTGCTACGGCCACTTTTGAAATGGAATATTTATACTGCGCCAGTTTCAGACTAAAAATAAAACTTTTTTGTTGCCCTTGCGAGCCATATTTTTTGATGGGATTCGAGAAAATTGAAAAATCCAAATCATCTTTATGCGTTCCATTGGATGTTCTTTGCATAATTAAATCTTGCCTGAATTTATTTTCCAATAAATAGGCCATCGGATGATCTTGCAATTGACTGACATAAGATATTCCTACCGGTTCCTCTTTACCTGATATCTCTTTATATAAAGCTAAAAATACCGGAATAAATTCGGCAATAAATTCTTTACGCTTTTCAAAAATGGCTTGTGCCAAGGGAATTAAAATTTGATTATAAATTTCAAGAACCTCCTTATTGTTTCGGTTTTCTTGAAACATATTTTTTAATTCTGCATTTCTTTGTTGTAAAGCTTTATCGTAGCGCATTAAATGATAAAGGTATTGTCTATCATACATGGCAATAGTGGCATCCATCCATTTTCTGCGTTCCTCACTCCCTCCCATCAATAATTCCAAATCATTCGGAGCAATCATGATGGCAGGATATTCGCCGTAATGATCTACAATGCGTTCATAAGGTATATTATTCTTTTTAATTACCTTTTTTCTTCCTCTTACCAGTGCACATAATATTTCATCCCCCGGTAAACTGTCTTTGATAAATGAAGCTTTCAGTAAAAAATAAGGATCTTCATTATGGATTAATTGAACATCATTAGAATTAAAATAGCTTTTCCCGGTACATAAATAAAAAATAGCATCCAACATATTCGTTTTACCAATGCCGTTTTTTCCGGTAAAGGCATTGAATTTTGCATTAAAAATATAGTCTTTATTGACCATACTTTTAAAAGATACTATATGGATATGTTCAATTCGCAATATACTACTCCACTTAAAAATTTATTGTCTGTATTTCAATAAATTACAATTAGGCATCCCCGTTGCAAAAGCGTAACTTTGTACCATGAAGGAAAGCCCGCTTAAAGTACACTCAGCACTTATTGTTGTTAATGTAATTTATGCTGCAAGTTACACCATATCCAAAGAATTAATGCCATATTATATAGGTCCTTCGGGATTTATTCTGTTAAGAATTTTAGGAGCATTATTATTACTGGGATTGTATCAACTTATTTTTATCAGAGAAAAAATTAATTCGATCAAGGACATGTTGCATATTGCTTTATGCGCAGTTTTTGGGGTAGCCTTAAATATGCTGATGTTTTTTGAAGGCCTCTCCCGAACCAGTCCCATTGATGCAAGTTTAATTATGGTCACCACGCCTATTTTGGTGGTGATATTGGGATTTATTGTTAAGGAGGAGAAATTTAATTGGACCAAGGTTTTTGGTATTCTGTTGGGAACGGGCAGCGCGAGTATGCTTATATTGAGCAAGGGAAATATTGCTAACGGTAGTACCTTATTAGGGGATATTTTTATCTTTATTAATGCAGCATCGTATGCTATTTTTCTTGTAATTGTGCGTCCATTAATGAAAAAATACCATCCCATTACCATTATGACTTGGACCTTCTTTTTCGGTAGTTTTTTTGTCGCTCCCTTCGGATACCGTGAATTAAGTCAGGCACATTGGATGGAACTGAATTTATCACTTTGGGCAGCCGTAGGATTTACCTTGTTATGTACTACATTTATTGCTTATATTTTAAACGCCTATGCTTTAAAACATGTAGCATCTTCAGTAGTGGGCAGCTATGTATATTTGCAGCCCGTACTAGGCATATTTATTGCAGTAAGTACAGGTAAGTATATTTTACACTTGCAACAACTGGGATTTGCTTTATTAATCTTTGCAGGTGTATATTTGGTCAGTAAAACAGAGAAAATAAGTTAAGATGGGTAGAATTCTGGCTATAGATTATGGAAGTAAGCGGGTGGGTTTGGCAGTCACGGATTCCTTACAAATGATAGCCAACCCCTTGGATACCATACATGCTAAGGATGTAATATCCTATTTATTAGCCTATACCCAAAAAGAAGAAGTTGAATTATTTGTCATTGGTGAACCCAAACACAAAGATGGTCATCCAATGGATATTAGCTTACAAATAAATGCATTTATAAATTTACTCAAAAAAACCTTCCCCATGATAGGCATCGAACGCGAGGATGAAAGATTCACCTCCAAAATGGCCTTTAATGTAATGTTAAACAGTGGAATAGGTAAAGAAAAAAGAAAAGACAAAAAATTAGTAGATAAAATAGCAGCCGTTATAATTTTGCAATCCTATTTAGAAAGAAAATCATACCAATGATATATCCAATCGTAATTTACGGAGATCCCATCCTGCATAAAAAGGCAGTAAATATTGATGAAAGCTATCCTGAGCTTGATAAGCTCATTGAAGGAATGTATTCCACCATGTATAAAGCCAGTGGTATAGGCTTAGCTGCCCCTCAAATTGGCAAGTCTATTCGTCTATTTGTGGTAGATGCTTCACCGATTGCGGAAGACGATGAAGAAAATACACAACTCAAGGACTTCAAGAAAGTATTTATTAATGCAGAAATAATTGAAGAAAGTGAGGAAGAATGGAAATTTGAAGAAGGATGTTTAAGCATTCCAGGTATCAGAGAGCATGTAGAGCGTCCGGAAAAAATTCGTATTCGCTATCAGGACGAAAAATTCAATAGTTATATAGAGGAATTTGACGGTATAGCTGCACGCATTATTCAGCACGAATATGACCATATAGAGGGTATTTTATTTATAGAACATTTGAGTGCATTTAAAAGAAGCTTATTGAAAGGAAAATTAACTGCTATGAGCAAGGGCGAAGTGGATGCTAATTATCCCGTAAAAAGACCGGCAGCAAAAAAGAAAAGCTAAATTAGTTATGGAATGATAAATTAAAAAGCATCCCTTTTTTATCATTGATTAATTAGAAACCTTAGTCTTTGTATTGTTCCACCATTTAGATTTATAAAAAATAATTTATTATTTGTGGGCGTGGAAAACATCCATTTGCATACATATTGAACACTTGATAAGGTTCCATCTTTCTTGGTATGCATCATGGTGAAATATGCATTATTAATCATATGGATTAAGGCAGTATCCATATTCGAACTATCGCAAAGCAAATCACATTTGGTATTACCGATACCGGAACATTTAATTTTATAGGTAGATTTATACGGCGCTGCCTGATTAGAGATACAAAGATTCTCAATAGTATGACATCCACTCGGACCGGTATGTTCTAAAATTCTAATGTAAATTGGCCGCTTTGCCTGTAATGATGTACCTACAAAAAAAAATAGAGAAAATAAAATGGTGTATCTCATCAAATAATTAATTCTTTTAGAGCTGTTAAAAATTCTTGTTTAATACTTCCGCGGGAATCATAAATATCATGGTAACTAAAATACTTAATAGGAGTGTGATTTAGAGTTCGTCCTACCAATATTGCAGGTGCATTTTTTACTTGATAGATTTCAAAAAAATCGTCATTGGAGGTAGCTTTAAAATCTAAACTTAAAGCAGGTATTCGAAACTTTACCTCAGCATTTGGGAAGTAGTTCTTAACTAACCTATAGTTATAAGCATTTTGCATATAATTATCCTCATTTTCTAAAAACATTTCACATTGATAAAGCGAATCATTAAGATATTTTTTAAAAAGAATATTCAAATCTTCGTAACATTGTCTACAATAATGTGAGTTAAAGAAGATAATAAGAGTAAATTTCTTTTTATGGTTAAATAAATAAGTGGTATCACCACTAATATCTAAAGCAATGGTAAAATTTTCACGATTTTCCTCTACGGGTTCATGTATAGAAGCAAAATAAATTACACTAAAAAGTAGTTTTATATATAAATACATTGAGTTTATGTGTAGTATTTAGAATTTCCTTTTTTATACGTTTCTCAGCTTCTTTCCTCGTAATGCCAAACTTGATATCAAATGGTAACTCAGTAATTTGTATTAATAAGTCATTGACAAATATTTGATGATGTAAACCGGAATATCCAAAATTAGTTTTTGTAATCTTATCATTTTGTTGAACATCAACTGGTTCACAAGAAATTGATTTTTTATCAAGTACCCATCTGCCATTTTTCAGCTTCCAAATGTCCAAATATTTTTTAGCACTTTCCTCATTAATCAATCCTGAAAAATTAAAGTAAACTACTATTAAGGTTTCATGATCCTTAAAAAACACACTTTCAATCCTACTATATTTTTCCTTAAATGGCATTAAATAATAAATTACATTTTTGGAATTGAAGCCAAGAACTGAATCCCTATATTTTTGCAATATATTATTATTAAATACTTTCCAATTTTCAGGGGTGTAAATGATGGAGTCCACAAGGTATAAGGAAGTATCATAAATCTTAATCTTATAATCTGTACTTTGAGAAAAGGCAATCATATTATTTTTAGAGCTTACCCAATCATGAGCAAATAATGACCATTCCATATTATTTAAATTAATCTCTTGAGCATTGGTAAATCTATCCTTTGTAATGTTATAAGTGACCAAACCGGAATTTAATTTTTGATCTTTAGGATGATAATAGTATTGAATACCAAAAATTAGTAAATCATTAGTAATATTTAAATAGGTGTACATAAATGATAAACTCGTATTACGTTCAAATACAAAATCACTTTGTCCAACTCTTTTGAAATCGCTATTTGATTAGAATAGGCTGCTACCAAATATTTTTCATTTATAACTATATGATCAGGAATCATAGTCTTAACCCTAAGAGGATAATCTGGAAAATTTAGGTACACCGTATCAAATACTTTTTTAGGAATTGAATATTTGATTAATTTAAGTCGTTCATGTAGGATATTCTCAGATATACAAATCCAAATATTATTATTTTCATAACTGAATGCGTTAACAGCATCCTCTTCAATTTGAATTTTAGTATTAATGATAGTATCTATTTGAGCAAAGACATTAAAATTTTGTCCTTTCCCGAATTGATATTTCAATATAAATATAAGTATCAATAAATATTTAAACTTTTGCATGTCATTAAATGAAAAATAATATCTTGGTATATCTGTTTGAATATTATAAATATACCAAGATATTGTTATCTGCCAATGCTTAATAATTTATAAGGCTAAGTATACAGGGAAAAATAAAATTCTTGTTTCCCTTATCTGAGGTTAAATTCAAATTTCAATGATAAATCGATACTCGAAATACAAGAAAATTTTATTCAATTTAGAACACCAATGAATGACAATCGAATAAAAAAACTTACCTGAAAAGTTTTTGACATTAAATCTTTACTTAGGATTTTGTCAATAGTGTGTGGGTTGACTTTAACCATAGTTGAAAAGTTAAAAGGGTTACGAATACAAATGTAAGAAATAAAATTAAAAATATTATATTTGAATTGCCAAAAATATTATATGGACTACTCAAAAAACATCATTCTCCTCTTTATCATTGCTATTACTGCAATAAAAATAAATGCTCAAACTACCCTATTACGAAGTTCTATTCCCAATTTTGGCAAACCCTGCAGCCTTGGCATGACCAAAGATAGTGCTTGGATCATTTCGGAAGGCATTAGCAATTATAGTCTATATCCCAGGATTTGTATCCTTGATAAAAACGGCAATATGTCTAAAATCAAGGCATTGGACGATGATTCCGGAAAAATTTTTACCATTGCCCAACTAATTCAAGATTCCTTAGGCAATATTTTTATCCTCGGTATTATCAATGGTTCTTGTGATGTAATTGATGATCACATTAATCTAATTTATAAATTTGATAAAAACCTCAATGAATTATGGAAGCGAAGCTTCACCACTAAAAATTCATCCTTTTTCAATCATGGTTCATTAGCTTTTAATAGAGATCATAATTTGCTATTTGGTTTTAAATCCTGTACTTATTTAATTTCACCTCAAACCGGTAATACGATACGTAAGGATTCTATGAGAACAGATACTTTTTATAATTGTTTCCCTTTGGAGGATAATAATCGCCTAATTATAAATATGCATCATATTATCCGCACAGATAGTCTTTTACATCCACTATGGATAAAAGTTTTTCCGAATACACAAGCTTGGAGGCTAAAAAATAATTTATTTGCCTTTATAAATAAATCTAAACTATTTATTACCGATGATACCTTTAAAATATTGGCAAATTATACTTTTGGCAATAACCTAAATTCAGGTGCTGATATTGCCATTCTTGGCAATCATATTTATTTTATTGGCTCAAACATTAATCAAGAATCGGTTTTATATAAATTCGATATGAACCTTGCTTTAATAGATACTGAGGTCATTCCTCGCTTATATTTTCCGGGTCATATTTTTACGCAAGGTAATATAATAGGTCTGGCAGGACAAGACAAAAGTGATGATAATAATTTGCGCAGTGAAATAGTCATCATGGATACTACTTATCAATTAAAAACTTTATCAAATGATATAGGAATTTTCAAAATCATTCCAACAGGAATTACTCGAACCAAAAATAATTTTTATACAGATTTTTATATCAGCCTGGATATCGTTGTTAAAAATTATGGCAATACCATGATTCATAATTTTTCAGCTTATACCGATGGCAGTTTTATTGGTGGATTTTGTAGTAACGGAACCAATCCTATAGTGACATATTCCTCATTGAATTTAGCTCCCGGAGATACCCAAAGTTTTCATTTAGGTAGCTTTCTGAATGAATTTATAAATATTCCTGCACAAATAAAATTTAACGTTTGCGCCTATACTAGCGACCCCAATACGGAAGTAGATAAAAACCCGCATAATGATTATATCTGCGATACCTTTTTATATACGGGCATAGAAGATGCAAAAGAAAATAATTTAGTGCAAATAAAATTATTTCCCAACCCGGTTACACAGGATTTGCAATTAACTTCTATGAATCATCTGGAAGCTAAAATTGATATATTTAATGCATCAGGACAAATCATTCAAAGTAATTTATCATTTAAAGGAGAAAAGTTGATAATTAACACCACATCACTAGCTTCCGGGTTTTATTTATTACGAATATATAATAGTACTTATATTTCGAATATGAAATTTATAAAACTATAAGCACATATTAGCTTAAAAAAAAGACCTGCATTCCAAAAAATGCAGGTCTTTTTTTGTTTAGTTTCAGATTACATGGTTAAGGATTTTTTACTTTTCTTTTCTTCATTTCCATTTAAAGAAAAATCCGGTTTATTTACATTTACCGCATGACTTATTTTATCAGGCAATAGCGCAAAATCTACCACATCTTTCATGGATTTAAAATAATGAAAAGTTAAACCTTCTAAATAACTTTCTTTAACATCTAATACATCTTTGCGATTTTGTTCGCAAAGCACGATCTCTTTAATGCCATAGCGTTTAGCAGCAAGAATTTTTTCTTTAATGCCGCCTACTGGTAATACAGAACCTCTCAGTGTTATTTCCCCGGTCATAGCAATACCTTTGCGCACCTTGCGCTGTGTATAGGCAGAAGCTAAGGCCGTAAGCATGGTTACGCCCGCTGATGGCCCTTCCTTAGGTACGGCGCCTTCCGGTACGTGAATATGCAAATCCCAGGAGGTAAAAGCAATTGGATCTATTCCAAATGATTTGTATTGGGATTTAAGATAGGACAAAGCCGTTAAGGCGGATTCTTTCATCACCTCTCCTAGTTTTCCGGTTAGTGTTAGCTTTCCGGAACCGGGACTTAAGTTCGTTTCTATATAAAGAATATCCCCGCCTACGGAAGTCCATGCCAATCCTGTTACTACACCCGCAATATCATTATCACTAAAAATATCCTTTTCAAAAACTTTAGGCCCTAGTACTTCTTCAATTTCATTAGCATCCACTTCAGGATTAAATCCATCTCCTACTACTATTGCTTTGGCCTTGGCGCGCGCCAAGGATGCAATTTTCTTTTCTAATGAACGCACCCCGGATTCACGTGTATATTCATCAATTACTTTTTCAATCATGGCCGGCTTTATTTTAAAATCTTTAGATTTTAAACCGTGTAATTCCCTTTGCTTAGGTACCAAGTACTCTTTCGCAATTTCCACCTTTTCTTCAATAAGGTATCCGCTAAGGTCAATAATTTCCATACGATCCCTTAATGCCGGATGAATGGTATCCAAGGTATTTGCCGTAGCAATGAACATAACATGCGATAAGTCATACTCTAACTCCAAGTAATTATCATAAAAAGCATTGTTTTGTTCCGGATCCAATACTTCTAATAATGCCGAAGCAGGATCCCCTCTAAAATCATTGCCAATTTTATCTACTTCATCCAAAATAAATACCGGATTGGAAGAATTTGATTTTTTCAACGCTTGTATAACTCTTCCCGGCATAGCACCGATATAAGTTTTACGGTGGCCACGGATTTCTGCTTCATCATGCAAGCCCCCTAAACTGACACGTGCATATTTCCTGCCCAATGCCTTGGCAATGGATTTTCCAAGGGAAGTTTTACCGACCCCCGGAGGGCCTGCCAAACATAAAATCGGGCTTTTCATATCGCCCTTTAATTTTAAAACGGCAAGATATTCCAAAATACGATCTTTAACTTTTTCCAAGCCGTAATGGTCCTTATCAAGAACATTTTTGGCGCGTTTTAAGTCCAAATTATCTTTGGTGTATTCTCCCCAAGGCAATTCAAGTAATACTTCCAAATAATTCATAATAACGGAATATTCCGCTGCCGCCGGATTCATTCGGCTCAACTTATTTAATTCCTTATGAAATACTGCGTCCGTTTCTTTATTCCATTTTTTGGTTTCTGCGCGTTTGCGCAAACTTTCGATTTCGCGATCAGGCGACTCTTGACCAAGTTCTTCCTGAATGGCACGCAATTGTTGATGCAAGAAATAATCGCGTTGCTGCTTATCAATATCAACTTTTACTTTGCTCTGAATTTGATTTTTCAATTCAAGCATTTGTTGTTCCTTACTCAAATAAGAAAGCACCAAATTAGCCCGCTCTTTAAAATCAATTGTTTCTAATATTCTTTGTTTATCGGATACCTCCACATTCATGTTGGAGGAAATAAAATTCACTAAAAAACGAGGACTATCAATATTTCTAATGGCAAAAGCAGCTTCAGATGGTAAATTTGGAGAAAGATGTACAATTTGAATGGCCTGTTCCTTCAACGCACTGATGGTTGCATTAAGCTCATCATCCTGCACTAATTTAGCTTCAGATACTACATCAATTTCTGCCTTGAGGTAAGGCTCGCGTTGGGTGATTTCCGTGATTCTAAAACGCCTTAAACCTTGGATGATGGCAGTAGTATTGCCATCTGGCATTTTAAGCATTTTCATAATACGCGCCATCGTACCGATGGTATGCAAATCATCCAATTCAGGATCTTCTACTGATTCGGCACGCTGTGCTACCACTCCTATTATACGATCACCCTTATACGCATCATTAATGAGTTTAATGCTTTTATCTCTACTTACAGTAATTGGTATTACTACCCCGGGAAATAAAACGGTATTGCGCAAAGGCAAAAGTGATACATGAGAGGGCCCTGTATTATTATCAATTTCTTCTTCTTCCTCAGGAGAAAGTAATGAAATAAATTCCGGCCCATCTTCATCGTCAGCAGGCTTTAATATGTTAAAATATTTATCGTCAGTCATAATTTTTTAGTCTAGATTGGACTGTGCCACAAAAAAGCTG
>CAIKRV010000064.1 GCA_903829945.1 uncultured bacterium
ATAGATCAATGCTTGGAACAAATCTCTGAATAAGCATATTTTTCTTTTCTCATTTATAAATGCCCTAACTTTGCAGTGGCATAAAATATTATGAGCGATCCTATAAAACATGAATGCGGTATTGCATTCTTAAGATTAAAAAAGCCCCTTTCATTTTACAAGGAAAAGTACGGTACCTATTTATATGGTTTAAATAAATTATACCTACTCATGGAAAAACAGCATAACCGTGGACAAGATGGTGCCGGTGCTGCTGTTATAAAGTTTGACGTCCAACCGGGCAATCCTTATATTTTCAGAAACCGTTCGGACCAAAGCAATCCCATTCCTAAAGTATTTGAAGGCATCAGAGAATCCTTGGAAAAGAATGGTTTTATTGATCAAAATACGGAACAAGAAAATTTATTGGAGTCTGCCCCATTTATCGGTAATTTATATTTAGGGCATTTACGATATGGCACTTATGGCCGCGATGGACTTCAATTTGTACATCCATTTAAGCGTATGAATAACTGGATGAGCAGAAGTTTGGTGTTGGCAGGTAACTTTAACATGACCAATAATAATGCTTTATTCCAAAGATTAATTGACCTTGGACAACATCCCATCAATAGGACAGATACCGTAACGGTATTAGAACGTATTGGTCATACTTTAGATGAAGAAAATGATGTTATTTACAAAACCCTAAAAGAACAAGGGGTAAGTAAAAAGGAAATTTCTCACAGAATTGCGAATACCTTAAATGTTGAAAATGTATTAAAAAAAGCTGCCATAGATTTTGATGGCGGCTATACCATAGCCGGTATGATAGGACATGGCGATGCATTTATAATAAGAGATCCTAATGGCATACGTCCTGCTTTTTGGTATGAAAATGATGAAATAGTTGTCGTTACTTCTGAAAGGCCTCCCATTAAAACTGCTTTTGATGATTTGAATTATGATGATATCCAAGAAATAAAACCCGGGCATGCATTAATTATTCGCAAAAATGGCTTGGTCAGTCATACCCAAATCCTAGAGCCGCAAGAAAAAACTTCATGTTCCTTTGAAAGAATTTATTTTTCAAGAGGAACTGATAAGGATATTTATAAAGAACGTAAAGAACTTGGAAAATTAATAGCACCGGCAATTTTAAAATCTGTGAATTATGATTTTGAAAATACCGTATTTTCCTTTATTCCAAACACTGCAGAAGTAGCTTTTATAGGCTTAATGGAAGCAGTACATGATGAATTAAATAATTACAAGAAACGTCAAATTAAAAAAGGAAATCTTTCCGAAGAGGAATTAGGTAAACTGATAGCTATGCGTCCGCGTTCTGAAAGAATTGCTGTAAAGGATGCAAAACTTCGTACATTTATTACTTCCGATTCACAAAGACATGATTTGGTTTCCCATGTGTATGATACTACCTACGGCGTTGTTCGAAATTATCAGGACACTTTAGTTGCCATAGATGATTCTATCGTTAGAGGAACAACTTTAAGAAATAGTATTCTTAGAATTTTAGATCGTTTAAAACCTAAGAAAATAATTATTGTATCCTCAGCACCTCAAATCAGGTATCCTGATTGCTATGGCATAGATATGTCAAAATTAAAAGATTTTATTGCTTTCCGCGCGGCCATTGCCTTATTGAAAGAAAGCGGCAGAGAAAATATAATTGAGGAAGTGTATCAATTGTGTTGCGCCCACAAGGATAAGGAGAATACTGAAAATTTTGTCAAGAAAATATATGCTCCATTTACGGATGATGAAATAAGTGCTAAAATAGGTCAAATGCTTAGAACATCGGCCATACAGGCAGAAGTTGAAATTATTTACCAAACGGTACCAAATTTACATCAAGCATGTCCGGAAAATAAAGGAGATTGGTACTTTACAGGTAATTTCCCAACAGCAGGCGGCATGCAAGTAGTAAATCGTTCCTTCATGAATTTTTATGAAGGCAGTGATGAAAGAGCATATTAAAAAAAACGTATTAGCCCACGTAAAATGATAAAAAAAGAAAGATCTTCCATAGATGATGTGGTCATTCGTTTAGCCGGTGATTCCGGAGATGGGATACAACTTATCGGTTCAGAATTTACAATAGCCACAGCATTGGCTCAAAATGATATCGGTACTTTTCCTGATTTTCCTGCGGAAATACGTGCACCGGCCGGTACCTTGGCAGGAGTATCCGGATTTCAAATTCATTTTGGATCTCATGATATTTATACACCCGGTGATTATTCGGATGTACTGATTGTAATGAATGCTGCTGCACTCAAGAAAAATTTATCCAACCTTAAAAAGAATGGAATCATCATCGCCAATGAGGATGGTTTTGATGCCAAAAATTTACGCTTAGCCAATATTGCTGATCATGAAAATCCATTAAAGAATCAATCCCTGGATGGATATAAATTATACATCATTCCAATAACTAAGCTGGTTAAAGAAGCTTTAAAAAATAGTGGATTAGGAACCAAAGAAATTGATCGTTCCAAAAACATGTTTGTTTTAGGACTAATTTGCTGGATGTATGATCGTTCTTTAAATTCTTCGATAGAGGAATTAAAAAGAAAATTTGCAAATAAACCGGAGATTTTATCCGCTAATTTAAATGTATTACAAGCAGGATTTAATTACGGCGAAACTGCTGAAATCATTGAAGAAAAATATACCGTTGCGCCGGCACCCATGGAAGCCGGAACTTATAGAGGAATTACCGGCAATACTGCTACTGCCTTAGGTTTGGTGGCAGCTTCCGTAAAATCAAAATTACAACTCTTTTACGGCACCTATCCTATTACACCGGCATCCGATATTTTACATGAACTGTCAAAACATAAAAATTTCGGGGTCATCACCTATCAAGCCGAAGATGAAATAGCCGCTATTTCATCTGCCATTGGCGCATCCTATGGGGGATTAATGGGGGTTACTGCCTCTTCCGGTCCGGGTATTGATTTAAAAAGCGAAGCGTTGGGATTGGCAATTATGTTAGAATTGCCTTTAGTAATAATAAATGTACAGAGAGCAGGACCTTCTACTGGCATGCCTACCAAAACCGAACAAGCAGATTTACTTTTGTCTTTTTTCGGAAGACATGGTGAAGCACCGATGCCTATTTTGGCAGCTAACTCTCCTGCGGATTGTTTTGATACCATTTATGAAGCGGCTCGCATTGCTCTGGAATATATGACACCTGTTTATTTTTTAAGTGATGCCTATATTGCCAATGGTTCTGAACCTTGGAAATTTCCAAATAGCAATAATTTAAAAGGATTTAATTTAAATATTGCTACTGAAAAAGATATTACTGAAAATAAATTTTATCCATATCTCCGTAATGAAAATTTGGTACGTAAATGGGCCTTGCCCGGTACGCCCGGCTTAGAAAATAGAATTGGAGGGATAGAAAAGGAAGACATCACCGGAAATATTTCCTATGATCCGAATAACCATGAAAAAATGGTTCATATTCGTGCCAATAAGGTTGAAAAAATTGCCTCAAGCATTCCTTTACAACAATTGGATTCCGGACCTGCTCAAGGGAAAATATTAATTTTAGGCTGGGGCTCCACCTACGGAATTATTAAAACCGCCTGTTTGGAATTAGCAAAAGAAAATATAATTGTCAGTCATGCACATTTAAAATATTTAAATCCTTTCCCGAGCAATTTTGGAGAAATTTTGGAAGGATTTGAAACAGTGCTTATTCCTGAAATGAATATGGGTCAATTATCCCTACTCATTAAAAATAAATATTTGAAACCGGTGGTTGGCCTAAATAAAATAAAAGGTCTGCCCTTTTCCACGCATGAAATTGTAGATAAAGTAAAATCATTATTATCCGTATGAGTATTCAGGAACTTGAAAATATATCTTCCTTTACCTCTAAAGAATTGGTTACTGACCAAGAAGTAAGATGGTGCCCCGGATGTGGAGATTATTCTATCCTAAAACAAGTGCAAACCGTAGTGCCGCAACTAGGTTTGAAAAGGGAAAATATTGTTTTTGTTTCCGGAATAGGTTGCTCCTCCAGATTTCCATATTATATGGAAACTTATGGCATGCACTCCATTCATGGAAGGGCAACAGCCATTGCTTCAGGATTAAAAATTGCAAGACCGGATTTGAGTGTATGGGTGGTCACCGGTGATGGTGATGCCTTATCGATAGGAGGAAACCATTTTATTCATTTACTTAGAAGAAACTTAGACCTAAATCTTCTTCTATTTAACAATCAAATTTATGGTCTAACCAAAGGTCAATATTCACCTACATCCGTAGAAGGCCAAATTACAAAATCTAGTCCTATGGGTGTATTAGATCATCCATTTAATCCATTAGCGTTAGCATTGGGCGCAGATGCCAGTTTTGTAGCAAGAAGTATGGATAGAGACCCAAAGCATTTACAAACATCCTTACATAGGGCTGCTGCTTTTAAAGGCACCTCATTCCTTGAAATTTATCAGAATTGCAATGTCTTTAATGATGGCGCATTTTTCATTTATAGTGATAAGGAAACTAAAATGGAAGAGGCCATTTTTGTAGAGCATGGGCAAGCATTGGTATTTGGCGAAAACAAAAATAAAGGCATTCGCTTTGCCAATGGGCAACCTGAAATTGTGAATTTAGATGAAGGCAAATTCAGCGTGGATGATTTATGGATTCATGATGAAACTGATCGATATAAAGCAAGTGTGCTTTCCCGCTTTTATGATGACCCTGCACATGCCGGACATCTTCCCAGAGTATTTGGAGTTATTTACGCAAAGGAGCGTGCCAGCTATGAGCAAGCCGTACATGAGCAATTAGCAGCATCAAAAACATTATTTGGTGATGGAGACTTGGATAAATTACTAAGAGGTAAGCAAGCTTGGGAAATAAAATAATTACTTCTTAAAGTCCTCTACATATTTCATCCATGCATCTACGCCTTTCAAGTTGAGGTGCGTATTATCTGCAAAATAATTAGCGGAATCAGCAATGGATAAGTTTGTATAATCATGATATTCCGCACCATATTTATCAGCCAGGCGCACAATATAATTTGACTTAATATCAGGGAGATTCAAGTATTTATCTCTTACTTCTTTCCACATGGGTGCCGTATAAATGTGCAATTTAATTTGATGCTCTTTGCATATGGCCAATATTTTCTCAAACTGACGGACATTTTCTGCTTTTGGCTTGATGCTATTGGCCGGATAACTTACACCAATTTTTCCTTTATGCTTGGATACATTCGTGAAATCGCCGTATTTATTAAATGGCTTTTTCTCTAGATTTACAATGGCATTACCCACCGTAAAAATACCAATTCTGGAATTAAATTCAATATTTTTATAAAATGGGATATATCTCCAGTAAAAAGCCCGATTTCCAAAGCAGGCCTTAATTCCTGAATAAATGGTATCATCATAAATATAAGGCAAAAAGCACCACACCCTCAATTCGTGGTCCAGCTTTCCTTCTAAATTTGAAAAATCAATATTCAAGTATAAATCCTTTACCGTATTTCCATTTTTCAAAAATTGGTATAGGAGCATATATTGCTGAGCCAAATTAGAACCGTCCAAAGAAATATTAATTCCTTTTTGATGCCATTTCTTTTCCAAGGAATCCGTGCGAATCATGGTATATACCCTGGAATTACCTAAGAATGCAAAATCATAATTTTTATCATGAATATGATTCATCCACCATACCTTATTAAAGGTATCTTTTTTAATCATGAAATCATAAAGGTAATTCAATGCATACAACCCTACTATGGTTGAGAGTATAAATATGATTGTATTCTTGCGCATTTTAAAATTGGAAATATATAAATGATTGAGGATTTTTAAATACTGCAAAGCTTAAAAATATAAAAATCATTGCCCAACTTATACCCCACTTCACTGCCAGCTTTTTGCCTTGAATCATATTTTGTATTGGATTGGTACCATATTTACTTTCTACAATAAACATAAATGGTACCATCAATATTAGCGTCAACATATCGCTCATGGATTCATATTCCGTGGTAAATGGAGCATGCGGTTTAGCGAAGGATAATAGATTTTTAAACATGATACCTGCATCATGGAAATTTGGAGCTCTAAAGAAAATCCAAGCAAAGCATACCATGTGAAAGGTAATAATCCATGTTAAAAAATTTCCCTTTTTCTTATCCCCGATAAATGAATTAATTAATAAGAGAAACCCATGCAAGGCACCCCATATAATAAAGGTCCAATTGGCACCATGCCAAAATCCACTCAAAATAAAAGTGGTCATTAAAGCAAAAATCCATTTTAAGGTAGTCGTTCTGCTACCACCCAGAGAAAAATACACATAATCCCTAAACCAGGTAGAAAGAGAAATATGCCAGCGGTGCCAGAATTCTCGAATCGTTTTAGCAAAATAGGGCTGACGAAAGTTTTCTGCCATTTTTATGCCCATTACTTGCCCTGCTCCAATGGCAATATCAGAATAACCTGAGAAATCACAATAAATTTGGATGGCAAAGAAATACATGATTAACCAGGAATTAATACCGGCATGGTCAGCGGGATGCGCATACACTTCATTGACATAAATAGAAAGTCTATCTGCAATCACCATTTTTTTAATAAAACCCCAAACCATCCTTAATAGGCCTGAATTAAAATCATCCCAATTGAAGGGATGGCTTTCTTTTAATTTCGGTAATAAATGTTGCGGTCTTTCAATTGGCCCTGCTACCAATTGCGGATAAAACATTACATATAATGAGTAAACACCTAAATGCCGTTCTGCTTTAAAATTCCCTCTATAAACCTCAATAACATAACTTAAACTTTGAAAAGTATGAAAGGATAAACCAATGGGTAAGGCTAACCTAAGTATTATAGGATTATAATTCCAGCCGATCATTTTTGCCAAATGATTGGCATTATCAGCGAAGAAATTGAAATATTTAAATACAAATAAGATGGCTACAGTGGATAATACACTGATCACCATCCATGTCTTCCGACTATGACCTTTTGAATCTTCAATAAAAATAGCGGCGGAATAATCCACGGCAATGGCCAATACTAAAATGAGCACATACCATGGTATAAAGCTCATGTAAAACCAGAAACTAGCAATTAGAAGGAGTACCCAACGCCACTTACCGGGTGTCAGAAAATAACCCAAGGTAACAAGAGGAAAGAAAAATAAAAATTCGATGGAATTAAATAGCATCCTTTTTTGAACCTTCGTTTGAAATCTTTAATAAGTTATCAGTAAAAATACAGTTGCAAAAATAACAAATTAAATGTTTCTAACTCATTAAATGATGCTCAAAAAGGAAGATTCTATCGATTTTTAACCAATTTCAAGGATTTATTTTCATCATTTTGTCCGGTAACATTCAAGATATACATGCCTTCAGGCAAATTACTCACATCAACGCTTAGTTGTTGTAATCCTCCTTTGCTTTCAAAATGGAGTACACTTTGACCGGTTAAATTAAAAAGGGTATAAGAGCGTATGCCTATATTAGATTGAATCGTAAATGTTTGTTCTGCAGGATTTGGAAATACTTTCAAATTTTCCAATTGCGGTGTTTCAATGGCTACGTTTGAAATAATAGTATGTGAACCATAATAGTACAAACCGCCTTTTTGGTTACCGATTATTAAATCAGGTAAGCTATCAGAATTTAATAAGGCCGCGGCAGGATGTACTCGGGCACCAAAATTTCTAGTTTCATACACTGCCCTTTTCGGATTAAATAAAAAATTTTGTTCCGGATATAAGGTGCTATTTAAATGCCCTTGAATATCCATGAAAATATACAAGGTTCCTGAAGCAGAGCCGCTCACCAAATCCAAATTCCCATTACGATTTAAATCTACCAATAATGGTGCCGACATGGCATCCCTACCTGTAGATGTATCTGTAGGATCATCAGTGATAATATTTCCAAAAAATGCATTTTCCAGGCTAAAACCAATATAAGATTTTCCACCGGCTACTGTACTTCCAATGCCTTTGTAATAAGCAATTTTGCCGGCTACATTGCCAACCAAAATATCTGCTTTTCCATCTTTATCCAAATCTGCAATGGCAGGTGTACTGTAATTGCCAACATAAATGGAATCGGTTATAAATGGATTGGCCTCCAACACAAAATTATCAGCAGTGGTATTGCCTTTATTATGATAGTACAATAACTTACCGTCACCTTTACCTAATACCAAATCCATCAAACCATCCCCGTCAATATCACCAAATGCAGGAGAAAGTCCGTAAATATTTTTAGAGCTAATGCTCAACCAATCATTATTTACCACCTTAAACACCGGGGCGCCTTTGCTTCCGATATTCTGATATAAAACTAAGCGATCAGAGGGAGTATTGTAATTTCCTGCAGTGGCAATCGCCAAATATTCCGGAATACCATCCCCATTTCTATCCAAAAAAGCAGGATTTGCTTCATTGCCTAAATCTACTTCTGTACCGTTTAAGAAATTATCATCCTTAAAGGTATATTTGGGAGCATTATCCTTTCCGTCATTATGATAATATTGTACCGTTTTTATCGCTTCATCAATTTGATATTGCTGGGGCGAAATCAATAAATCTCGTACACCATCATTATCTATATCTACATTAAAGGCACCGGGGAAAAAACGCATTCTACGCAAATAAGCAGTATCCACTGAGATGATGGTATCAAATGGTGCTTTTTTTTCTACCTTTCCATTAACTAATAACATTGGATCGGAGCCATTAATATCTGTATAAATAATATCCATATCCCCATCTCCGTCTGCATCAAATGCTGTAAGATTACAACCGGCATGTTTTTGCTTATGACAATGAGTAGAATAATTTAATCCTATTTTAGGAATATGGGCGAAGGAATCAGCGCTTGGCGTTGAACCACCTGCCGTTTGAAAAGCCCCCCAATAATCATCGGTTTGTTCGTACCATAAACTATCATAGGCCTTAAATTTTTCATACGAACGGTTTTTGTACATATACACATCATATCCTGACGGATCTACCGCCAAAATATCTAAATCACCGTCATTATCCATATCTGCAATAGAAGGCATATTTACGGGATCCCAATACACTTGCGCAGAATTAATGCAATTACAAAGAATACTGGAGGTCATTAAGTAGGGATTAGCCATAGTGAATTTCAATTGGCCGCCGGAGGAGATATTTTTATATACTTCTACCCCGCCCTGCTGATGGGTATAAGCAAAAATATCTGGCAATCCGTCCTTATTATAATCACGTAAAAATGCCCATCTTATCAAGGACGGAAAATAATTTATATACTCCGGAGCATAGGTAAAATTCCCCTTACCGTCATTAATAAAGGTAGCTACTGTGCTATCTGCATGGTCAAATAAAAATAAATCATTGATGCCGTCAAAATTCAAGTCAATATTCGAAAAAGTAGGATTCCCCATGCCGCCTGCAAATGGATTGCTAAGGGTATCTCCTTTCGAATCCAGAAATTTCACATTCCCTGCATTGGTAAAAAAAGTTATTTTTTGAGCTTGGGTACTCGAATATAACCCCAAAACAAGGATTAAAATAAGTAGTTTATGCATAAAGTGGCAATTTATAGTGATGTAAAGATAGTAAAAAAATTATACTTACAAGAAATATTTACGATTTTTTGTATATTTGGTTTCCAATTATCAAAAATATGAATAGTAGGTTGGCTAAATTTAGTTATTTTCTGCTCCTTCTTCTGCCTTTTGCTTTCTCAAATTGCAGGAAGGATAATTCGACGACGCCAATTATTCCCCCTGCTCCAACGATCAATTTAAAATTTATTGCTGTAGCAAATAATGCGCCTTTGGTTTTTAATACTACCATCACCAATGTAAATGCTCAAAGATACCTCATCAATTACCTTGCATTTTACGTGGGAAATATCAGATTAATCGGGACCGATAATGTAGAACATAGCATTAAAGACATTGTGCTGGTAAATTTTGATGATAGCATAGCCAAGGACGACCCTACTCGTGATCCTTCGGTAGTTGGGACATCTTTTTCATTGACGGGTATTGCCGGAAATTTCAAGGCCATTAAAATGGGAATTGGAGTTCCTGCTGCTTTAGAACCTGCTCAAAGCGGGAAAACTGATGTTGATTATCCTATTGGTCACCCCCTCGGATTTAATAGAGGGATGTATTGGGACCCCTGGAGTATTTATAGATTCGCTATTATTACAGGTCGGGTAGATACCAATAAAGTGAAACCTTCTACCCCAACCTGGCCATTTAGTTATCATACCGGTTTTGATTCTTTATATCGTGAAGTTTCATTCTCTGATAATTTTTCAATAAGCAATGGGCAATCTCATACGATTACCATTCAATTAGATGTAAATAAAATATTTTATAACGCTTCCTATACCACGGATTTATTTTCTGAAAACCAAACACACATGAGCCAAGGAAATATAAAAGAAGGCTTATTAGGGGTTAAAATTACCAATAGTTTAGTTATTGCATTAAGTAAATTATGAGAAGATTATACAGCTCCTTTTTACACAAAAACATGCCGTTTACTAAGATAATGGTGATGTTCTTTCTAGCGCTATTCTCCTTTATTTTGGCTTGCAAAAAAAGTCCGAGTGTAGAGGCACCGGTCAGCACCTATACTACCACGCCTTACAGCATTAAAGTTCCTAAAGGTTTTCCACAGCCAAATATTCCGGCAGATAACCCAATGACCGTGGAAGGTGTTACCTTAGGCAGGTTTTTATTTTATGATTCTATTTTAAGTTATAACTATAAACAAAGTTGTGCCTCATGCCATAGACAACAATTTGCATTTTCTAACGGAAATGTACAATTCAGTAAAGGTGCCGATGGTATAAGCATCGGTGATAGAAATGCGCCGGCTTTATTTAATAAAGCCTGGGATTTGGAAGGCACCCCGCCATATGGTGGTTTTTTCTGGGATGGCAGAGCTAAATCTTTAGAGGACCAAGCCCTTATGCCTTTGGTCAATCCAAAAGAAATGGCATTATCAGATGTTAGTGTTGCTGTAACTCGTTTACAATCCACTAATATGTATCCGGATTTATTTAAAAAAGCTTTTGGCAGCAGTACGGTTACCAAAGAAAATATTGGTAAGGCGATTGCTCAATTTATGCGAATTATTGTTTCTGGAAATTCATTATATGATAGTGTTAAAAATCATATTTTGCCTGATTTCGTCAATAGCGACCAAAAAAATGGATACAATTTATTTATTCATGATCCGATATTTAAAGCGGACAGCGTGCGCTATCCAAATACTATAGAGCCTTATAGCGGATTAGATTGTTTTCATTGTCATGCTCCTCCATTTTTCACCCCTGATCCTGCTTCTTTAAAACCATTTATGAATAACGGCTTAACGGGTATAAATAGTAGCGGAGACAGCATTACTCTTTTCAAGGTTCCTTCCGTAAGAAATGTATTGCTTACTGCACCCTTTATGCATGATGGAGAATTTGCAAATTTAGATTCGGTAATTGCACATTATGACCATGGGTATTCCGCTATTCATTCTCCTTATTTATCCGATTTTATGTTTTATAAGCGTTTTGGTAAAAATTCAAAAATGAAATTAACACCTAATGAAATAAAACAGGTAAAAGCGTTTTTAGCCAGTTTAACTGATTATACTTTAATTACTAATCCGGAGTACAAGAATCCATTTTTGAAATAAACCTATAACATGGTGCCTTGCATCACGGCCATAGCAATGGTAAAATAAATAACCAACCCGGTAACGTCCACTAAGGTGGCCACAAATGGCGCTGAGGAGGTAGCAGGGTCCAAACCTAATCTACGCAAAAATAGCGGTAACATGGAGCCCGCCAGGGTACCCCATAAAACTACCCCAATTAAAGAAAAGGCCACCGTTAAAGCCACCAAATAAGGATGCGGGCCATACATATTTGTAAATAGAGACCAAATGGTTACTCTTAAAAATCCTATAATGGCCAGCGTTCCTCCTAATAGTAAACCTGAAATAATTTCTCTTCTCATAACCTTCCACCAATCTTTTAAGGTTACTTCGCCCAGTGCCATAGCACGAATAATAAGCGTAGCTGCTTGTGAACCTGAATTACCTCCACTGGAAATAATTAATGGGACAAATAAAGCCAGAACTACTGCTTTTGCAATTTCACCTTCAAAAAATCCCATAGCCGTGGCGGTTAACATTTCGCTTAAAAATAAAACCACCAACCAGCTGCCACGTTTTTTAAACATGGTAAATACAGGTACATCCAAATAAGGTTCTTGTAAGGCTTCTACCGCACCTAATTTTTGAATATCTTCGGTATCTTCTTCTTCTGCTACATCCAATACGTCATCTACGGTTACAATACCTACCAGCAAACCCTTGGAATCAATAACTGGCAATGCTACCCTATTTAGTTTTCTAAAGGCCGCTACCGCCACTTCCTGGTCATCAAAAGCATTTAATACCTCAAATTTATTATCCATTAAATCAGTTACGGATTCGCTTGGAGAAGCCAATAAAAATTCACGAACCTTAATATCATCAATTAGAAATCCACCATCATCCACCACATAAATAACGTTCAAAGTTTCGCTATTATGTCCCACCCTGCGTATATAATCTAATACAAATTGAATGGTCCAATGGGGCTTAACCGCTACATAATCCGGGGTCATTAAACGACCGATACTTGATTCCGGAAAACCTAATAAATTTAAGGCTACTTTACGTTCCGCCGGACTCAATAATATTAAAAGTCGTGTTACTTCCGGACTGGGAAGTTCTTCGAATAAGGCAGTGCGGTCATCCGGGGACATGCGGTTGAGTATATCTACCAACTGCTCCTGATGGAATTCTTCAATAAGATTCTTTTGCGTATTTAAATCAAAATAATCAAAAGATTCTGCCGTGAGCTCCTGAGGGAGCACGTTAAAAATAGTAAGTTGATCTTCTTCCGGAATGGCAGAAAATAATTCTGCAATATCAGTAGGCTGTAATTCAGAGAGGGTGACCTTAAGGTTTTCCAAGTCCTCCTTCTCTATTAGCGTCCTTACATCATCGAGGCTAACAGATGCTTTCATAACAAACACTTTTTTAGTTATGAGAGATAAAGGAATCGGAATTCACTTAATTTATCCCATAACTTAGATTTTCAAATAAGTTAAACTATTACTGTCGGTACTCATACTTTGTTGAGAAAAAAAGATGAAATTAAAAATATTCGCCCTTTATATTTACGGTGCAAAGGTAGGATTAAAAATTCAGAAATGTGAGCTTGAATTTCAATTAAATTAAAAGAAAAATCCTGATCATGCCATTACACCACGATCAGGATTTAACATTTATTTAATATGGCTATTTTCTTAGTTTACTATGTTTTATGCCGTACATAAAATAAACCACTAATCCAATGAGCATCCAAACGCCCAAACGTAACCAATTAGGCCAGCCCAAGCCGTATATCATCAATAAACAAACGGCAATGCCTAAAATTGGAACCAATGGAACTAAAGGGGTCTTAAACTTTCGAGGTAAGTTTGGCTCTCGTACACGCAATACCCATACTCCAGCACAAACCAGAATAAAGGCAAATAAAGTCCCGATGCTGGTCATATCACCCACTACGTCCCCCGGGATAAATGCCGCAAAAATGCCTACAAATCCCAGAAATAAAATATTGGATTTATAAGGTGTATGAAACTTAGGATGAATATGTGAAAATAATTTAGGCACCAAGCCATCATTACTCATGGAAAAAAACACCCTGGATTGCCCCATTAACATCACTAAAATAACGGAAGAGAAACCGGCTAAAATTGCCACCGTAACAGATTTTGCCAGCCATTCATAACCCGGCATATAATGCTGAATGGCAAAAACCACCGATGCCTCCTTGCCTTGGGTTCGAAAATCATTAACGGTAGCTAAACCGGTAAGTACATAGGAAAACAAAATATACAAAACTGTACAAATAGCCAATGATCCTAAAATCCCGATGGGCATATCCTTTTGTGGATTCTTGGCTTCCTGGGCTGCCGTAGAAACGGCATCAAAACCTATAAATGCAAAGAATACCACCCCTGCCGCTCCAAAAATTCCAAGCCATCCACCGTAATTATGAACGACGTGTTGAGAATCAATATATTTTTGTGCTTCAGGAATATATGGTGTATGATTCATTGGATTAATATAGGACCAACCTAAAATAATAACCAATAATACAATGGTAACTTTAGTGATTACAATTAAACCGTTTACAAAAGAGGATTCTTGCATACCTCTAATGAGCAGCATGGTTAAAATAAAAATAATAAACAAGGCCGGAATATTCATAATGCCATGAGCACCGGTCAGTACATCCACTTCAAAAGGAGAATGGGACCAGGCATAAGGTATATGCAAACCAAAATATTCTAAGAGTTTATTGAGGTATTCACTCCATGCAATACTAACGGTGGCAGCGCCTAATGCATATTCTAAAACTAAGTCCCAACCAATAATCCAGGCTACAAATTCGCCCATGGTTGCATAAGAATAAGTATAGGCACTTCCGGCAATCGGTATCATGGATGCAAATTCAGCATAGCATAAGCCTGCCAAGGCACATCCTATACCTGCGATGATAAATCCGATAGTCACCGATGGACCTGCATTATTGGCCGCCGCTGAGGCTGTACGGACAAATAAGCCTGCTCCGATAATGGCTCCGATACCTAAGGCCATAAGGGACCATTTCCCAAGGGTTCTTTTCAGCGCATTCTTTTCAATATCATCATTAAAGTGTGTGACGTCTTTTCTTGCCGTTAGCTTATGCTTCATAATTTTAATTTAAAAGAGGTTGAAAAACGTTCCGTCCTACAGATGCATCGGGATTCCTAATACCATGGCTAGAATTACAAATACTGCTACCAAACCGATTCTGTAATAACCGAAAACTTTAAATCCGTGTTTACTGACATAATTTATAAAGGCGGTAATGGCTAATAATGCAAAGACAAAGGCAACACTGCCCCCAACCATCAAAGTCATCCAATCATCTCCATGAATAACTGCATCTGTTTTCAATAAATCATATCCCGTAGCTGCAAGCATGGTGGGCACAGCCAATAAAAAAGAAAATTCGGTCGCTTGTCTTCTGTTAAATCCGGCAAATAAGCCACCGAAAATAGTAGCAGCCGCTCTGGAAATACCGGGTATTAAAGAAATACATTGGAATAAACCTATTTTTACTGCATCAAGATAAGAGATATCTTCTAAGTCCAAATACTTGCTTTCCTTTTTTTCTGTCCATTTATCAAATATAATAAGGATCAGTCCGCCTACGGCTAATGAAATACAAATACCGATCGGATTACCCATGAGTAATTTTAATTTTTTATACACCAATACGCCTGCCAATAAAGTTGGAATAACGGCAACGGCCAGTTTTAAATATATTTGAAAGCTCAATAAAAAACGTTTGTAATATGCCACCACTACAGCCATAATTGCTCCCAGTTGAATGACTATTTCAAAGGTCTTTACAAATTCATTGTCTTGAATTTTCAATAATGTAGAAGTAAGAATCATATGCCCCGTAGAGGAAATGGGCAAAAACTCTGTAATACCTTCAATGATGCCAAGTATGATGGCGTGAATTAATGTCATAAACCTAATTTTTTATGTTTGTGTTGTCAAATAACTAAAATGCGGATTGAACTAAGCAATCACATCATGTTCATGCTCCTTCATCACTAAGAATCTTTCTGCATCCAAGGCAGCCATACAGCCGGTACCGGCCGCCGTCACGGCTTGTCTATATACATGATCCTGTACATCACCACAGGCAAAAACCCCTTCTATATTTGTTTTAGATGAACCCGGAACAGTAATCAGATATCCATTTTCATCCATTTGCATTTTACCTTTAAAAATATCGGTATTAGGTTGGTGTCCTATTGCAACAAAAAATCCGGTAACGTCCAATTTTCTTTCCACACCCGTAGTGCGATTGATAACCATCGCTGCTTCAACCCCTTTATCTCCTAAAATTTCCTTAGTTTCAGTATTCCAAAGAACTTCAATATTTGGTGTATTTAATACCCTGCTTTGCATGGCTTTGGAGGCACGCATTTCCTCACGACGAACAATCATATAAACCTTTTTGCAAAGTTTAGATAAATAAGTAGCTTCTTCGCAAGCAGTATCACCAGCACCCACAATAGCAACATCTTGTCCTCTGAAGAAAAATCCATCACAAACTGCACAAGCAGATACACCAAATCCATTTAGGCGTTGCTCGCTTTCCAAGCCCAACCATTTCGCAGAAGCTCCGGTAGCAATGATGACCGATTCCGCTTCCACTTGATGTTCCTCATCAATGGTTACTTTTAAAGGATAAGATGAAAAATCAACTTCCGTAGCTAAGCCATAACGAATATCTGTTCCAAAACGCTCGGCTTGGGCGCGGAAATTATCCATCATGGCAGGTCCCATAATTCCTTCAGGGTAGCCCGGGTAATTTTCCACCTCAGTAGTAATCATTAATTGTCCGCCCGGTTGAATACCGGTGTACATGACCGGTTTCAATTCTGCACGTGCGGCATATATAGCAGCGGTATATCCGGCAGGACCGGAACCTATTATTAAAACTTTAATTTTTTCCACTAAGTAAATTTTTTAATTTTCTAAAACGGTAACTTTCTCCATATAATCGCCTTGTTGGATTTGATCCAAAATCTCTAATCCTTCCGTTACCTTGCCAAAACAAGTATGATTTCTATCCAAATGCGCGGTGGTATTTCTACTCAATACAATAAAAAATTGTGAACCGCCGGTATCTCTTCCGGCATGCGCCATAGATAAAACCCCTTTGTCATGATATTGCAATTCACCATCCAATTCACATTTTATTTTATAACCCGGTCCGCCTGCGCCAGTACCGGTAGGATCCCCGCCTTGCACCACAAAACCCGGAATTACACGATGGAATTTTAATCCGTCATAAAATCCTTTCTTGGCTAAATCCACGAAATTTTTAACAGTTCCCGGAGCATCGTTGTCATAAAATTCAATTTTCAATACTCCTTTATTGGTGACCATTTCTGCTTTTGTCATGATTCTAATGTTTATATTTTAATTATTCTTTTAATGTTAAAATTAATGATGGACAGTCTGAAAATTTGAAGCAAATTCGCTTAAAATACTTTCATTAACTTTATTAATACCGGTATCAAATTTATTCCAATTTCTAATGGGTTCTTCAGCGTAATGATGCAAGCTTTTGAGCTGTTCCTGACTGAAGATCCCCGTCTTTTCCATCAAACTTTGAGCTACACCATACTGCGGTCCCATGAGCCCGTCATCTATCTTTATGCAGCAGCCAAATTTTTCTTCAATAAAACCAATGGAAAATATACCGTCGGCACCCGTTTTTCCAAAAACTCTCTTCCCGCAAATTTGCATCAATTCTGTACAGTATCTATCCTTTCCGGCTATCATGTAAGGATAGGAAGTTACTGCTTCCACTACTTTATGGATGGCTTTTTGTCTGCTCGGAGAAAACTGTGATGGATCCGTTAAATTTTTATAGGCTATAGCTTGATTATACACCGGAATGGAAAATATCGGCGCGGAACAACCATCCATCGCTGTGGTCATCTTATCTTCCGGATATTCGTGAAGTTCAGCCGTTACTTTTTTTATCATTTGCTGAATAGGATGCTCAGGCCTAAAATAAGTTTCCGGATCTAATTCCAGAAATTTACATAAAGCCAAAAAACCTGCATGCTTTCCGGAACAATTATTATGAATTTGCTCGGGAGCAATATCTGATTTAATCAGCGTATTTCTATCCTCATTTAGGGTTGGATATTGGGCACCACATTTAAGTTGGTCCTTACTCATTCCTATTTTATGCAGAATGCTATTCACTACTCTTAAATGCTCCTTTTCCCCATTGTGAGAACCGCACATAATAGCTATTTCTTCTACTGTAAAATTGTATTTTTCACAAGCGCCTGACTCCAATAAAGGGATAATTTGGGTAAGTTTAAGCGCAGAACGAGGAAAACATAATTGTTCTACATCGCCTACTGAAAAAACAATACGATTATCGCGGTCCACCAGACAAATGACCCCGCGATGAAAACTTTCTAATACCTTATCGCGGTAACGCTCTACGAGAATTGGATTTGACATCGAATATTAAATTACTGCAAAAATAGGCTTTTGAGCGGATTAAAAAAAGATACTCAAAGGTAGTTCAAATGGAAATTTGAAAATTTAAAATATTGCAATAATTATTTGATAATAAAGAAATTATGCTGTAAACTTCCCTGAATTAATCATTCAGCCCCAAGAGTTCCTGTTTAAGGTCTTCATCCGCCGGCTCTTTTCCAAACCAGATTCCAAATAATGCCTTTTTAAATGCCAGACCTTGAATTAGGACCCTGTCTTTTCCATTTTTCTTGACATTAACGCCATTATCAGGCATATAACTCAAATCAAATTCATCTCCAACTTGAATTTTATCGCTAAAAGCATTCACCAATAAATCTATTTCTTTTTGTAAGCCGGAGGAATTACCTCCCATGGATAGTTTAAATCCTTCGCGCAGTGCCTCTTCTAAATTTTGATTATTTACATGTCTGGAAACAATATGAATCTTAAAGGACATTTCCTCATTTGCATCTATGATTCTTTGAGGATTTTTCTCCTTATGCTTCATGTATAAAACAGCATAATATAAATCAATAAAATACTTTTGACGTACTCCGGCTCCACTGACTATTAATTTTTCCTTGCCTACAGAAAAATTATCCGGGAATTTAAGTTCTTTCACCTTTACAGGCATAAAACTTAAGCCCAAAAAAGCGAACGTGCATATTAATATTATTTTTGATTTTTCCATCATTAGGCAAAATCAAATTTAATCAATTTAATTAAGATAGCTGTTGTTTTTTAATTCTTAATTTAGATTTAACACGCATTCAGACCTTTAAAATTATCGGAAACAAGAAGGCCGGAAACTATTCTTCAAAGTATTTCGCCATTCCCCAAATCATTAAACCACTTCCTAAAAATACGGTCACAAAAAGAACATATAAATGATTTATTGACAAATATTTACAAGCTACAGTTAAAGGATAGCTTGAACCAAGAACAAATAAACCTATGACCAACAATATCCTAGCTTGACGAACTTGATGATCATGTGATGGTGTGGATAGGCTTGCGGCGTTCAATTCATTCGTTTCCATAAGTCAATTAAAACCACAATTTAGGAATTTTTATTGAAATGGAAACAAGACGCAAAAAAAATTAATCTTTGTTTTTAGAATCGATAATAATGGTCACCGGGCCATCATTAAGTAATGAAATTTTCATGTCAGCTCCAAAAGTACCGGTTTGAATGTTTTTGCCAAAATCATTTTCCAATTGAGAAATAAATTGATGATAAAGAGGAATGGCCAATTCAGGTTTTGCTGCCTTTATAAAGGAAGGCCGATTACCTTTTTTAGTAGAAGCATGCAAGGTAAATTGACTGACCAGCAATATTTCGCCGTCTATATCCTGAACACTTAAATTCATTTGTCCTTCGTTATCATTGAATATACGTAAACGTACAATTTTGCCTGATAACCAAATAATGTCTTCAGTTGTATCTGTTTCTTCGATTCCTAGCAGAATTAACAAGCCATTCCCAATTTCAGCAGTAGGCTGCGCATGGATGCTTACAGAAGCATGAGTAACACGCTGAATAACTACTCTCATAAAGCAATCTTATTTAAACTATCGCTTTAAGCCCGGCATACCTGCTCCTCTAGGCATTTTCGGCATTTTTCCGGAAGCTTGCATCATATTCATTTGTTTCATCATTTGTCTCATTTGAAACAATTGTTGAATTAATTGATTTACTTGCTGAACACTGGTTCCACTTCCATTGGCAATTCTTTGCTTACGTTTACCGTCAATTAGTTCCGGATTTTTACGTTCGCCGGGAGTCATGGATAAAATCATAGCTTCAGTATGTTTAAAAGCATTGTCATCCAAATCTATATCCTTAATTGCTTTTCCAACACCCGGAATCATGGCCATTAAATCTTTAACATTGCCCATTTTTTTAATTTGTTTGAGCTGACCAAGGAAGTCTTCAAAATCAAATTGTGATTTACGAAGCTTTTTTTGCAATTTTTGCGCTTCTTCTTCATCAATCACTTCCTGTGCCCTTTCTACAAATGATACGATATCGCCCATGCCTAAAATACGCTGAGCCATACGTTCCGGATAAAACACATCCAGGGCATCCATCTTTTCGCCGGTACCGACAAATTTAATCGGCTTATTGACGATAGACATAATGGACAATGCGGCACCTCCTCGGGTATCACCATCTAATTTAGTGAGCACTACCCCACTAAAATCCAATCGATCATTAAATGCTTTCGCTGTATTTACCGCATCCTGCCCCGTCATTGAGTCCACCACAAATAAGATTTCATTCGGATTGGTTTCCGCCTTCAATCGGGTAATCTCATCCATCATTTCCTCATCCACGGATAAACGACCGGCCGTATCTATAATGACTACATTAAACGCGTTGGTCTTGGCATACTTGATGGCGTTCTGAGCAATGGCCACCGGATTTTTATTTTCCTCTTCGTTATATACTTCAACTTCTAATTGTTCACCTAAGGTTTTTAACTGTGCAATGGCCGCAGGTCGATAAACGTCTCCGGCTACGAGCAAAGTCTTTTTACCTTTCTTTTTAAGATATGAAGCTAATTTTCCTGAAAAAGTAGTTTTACCGGAACCTTGCAATCCTGCCATTAATATTACGGATGGATTGCCATTTAATTGAATATCAGACTTACTGCCACCCATGAGGTTCACCAGTTCATCATTCACTATTTTGACCAGCATTTGGCTCGGACTTACCGACTTAATAACATCTTGTCCAAGTGCTTTAGCCTTAACTTCATCAGTAAACTGCTTTGCAATCTTATAATTAACGTCCGCATCAACTAAGGCTCTACGAACCTCTTTAAGCATTTCTGCAATATTAATTTCTGTGATACGACCTTGACCTTTAAGTATCTTAAAGGCGCTCTCCATGCGTTCCGATAAACTCTCAAACATAAATTAAAATTTGAAGGGCAAAGGTATGAAAAAAAATATAAGGGTTTTGTTAGTAAAAGGCCTTGAAATCCAAAAAAGCTTTCTTATTTAAATAGAATTGTGGACAAAAAAATTTCCATGAATGCAAAGGATTCCGTTATTTTGAAGTCGAATTACGTATCAAAATTTAACTTAATCAAAAAGATGGATTCTCTTCGATTTAAAGCATTAGCATCAATTCAAGACCGTCAGGAAGACAAAGAAAAACCCTCAAAAATTATTATCTCTGAAATTTTTGGTACACAAGTCTTTGGCGATAAAACCATGCGTAAGTACCTACCAAAGGATACTTATAAAAACATTACACAAATTATTCATACCGGCGAAAAAATCAGTCGCAAAGTAGCTGATGAAGTTGCCGCCGGCCTAAAAAGCTGGGCCAGTGAAATGGGTGCCACCCACTATACCCATTGGTTCCAACCGATGACCGGCACCACTGCTGAAAAGCATGATTCTTTTTTTGAAATGAAGGATGGTGAGCCTATTGAAAGCTTTTCTGCCGGTGCCTTGGTGCAACAAGAGCCGGATGCCTCCAGCTTTCCAAATGGCGGTATTCGTTCTACTTTCGAAGCACGTGGTTATACGGCCTGGGATCCAAGCTCACCTGCATTTTTAATGCGTACCAGAGCCGGTTTAACCCTATGCATTCCAACTATATTTGTATCTTATACCGGAGAGGCATTAGATTATAAAGCACCATTATTAAAAGCGCTTCATTTTATGGAACAAGCTTCCGTAGAAGTTTGTCGTTATTTCGATCCTAAAGTGAATAAAGCAGCAGCTACCTTAGGTATTGAACAAGAATATTTTTTAGTGGATTCTGCTTTATTTAATGTGCGTACCGACTTAATGCTTACCGGTCGTTCATTATTTGGCCATGCGCCTGCTAAAGGTCAGCAATTGGAAGACCATTATTTTGGTTCTATTCCTGAGCGTGTCCATGCATTCATGGTTGATTTTGAAAATGAAGCTTATCAATTAGGTATTCCGTTACGCACCCGTCACAATGAAGTTGCCCCTTCTCAGTATGAGTGTGCACCGCAATTTGAAGAAGTTAATATAGCGGTAGATCATAACCAATTATTAATGGACGTAATGGGCAAGGTGGCTAAGCGTCATAATTTGGAATGTATCCTTCATGAAAAGCCCTTTGCCGGAGTTAATGGTTCCGGAAAACATTGCAACTGGAGTATTGGCACCGATACCGGCGTCAATTTATTATCACCGGGAGATAATCCAAAAAGCAATCTTCAATTTTTAACATTTTTTGTCAATACCATAAAAGCGGTAAATGATCATGCCGATTTATTAAGAGCAAGTATCGCTAGTGCATCCAATGATCATCGTTTAGGAGCCAATGAAGCACCGCCTGCTATTATTTCAATCTTTATCGGCGAAACTTTAGCAAATGTTCTGAACGAACTTGATTCGCCTGTAAAATCTGGAAAATCAGCGGAAACCAATAGCAAAATAAAGGTAAACATTCCAAAGGTTCCTGAAATTTTATTGGACAATACGGATAGAAACAGAACCTCTCCTTTTGCTTTTACCGGAAATAAATTTGAATTCAGAGCGGTAGGTTCTTCCAGCAATACTTCCGCAGCTATGATTGTATTAAACACAATTGTAGGTAACCAGTTAAAAGCCTTTAAGAATGAGGTAGATGCATTAATTTCAAAAGGTCAATCCACGGATGAGGCCATCTTGAATACCTTAAGAACTTATATTAAGGACGCAAAAAGAATTTTATTTGAAGGTAATAATTACAGCGATGAATGGGTAAAAGAGGCTGAAAAACGTGGATTATCCAATGTTAAAACCACCCCTGAAGCTTTAGATGCTTATATATCAACACAATCAATAAAGTTATTCGAAGAAAGCGGAATTCTTACCGAACGTGAACTTGAGGCTAGGCATGATATTTTGTTGGAACATTATACCAAACAAATTCAAATTGAATCTCGAGTAATAGGAGAAATTGCTCTTTCTCAAATAGTTCCATGTTCTGTGGAATACTTAAATGAGTTATTGCTAAACTATGGTCAACTAACTGATAATGGGTTTATTATAGAAGCTGAACAAGGTAAAGAATATATACAACGTATTTCCAATCATATTAATTTGATCAGAACCAATGTTTTTGAAATGATTGAAGAACGTAGAAATGCTAATAAAATCGATAATTCAAAAGATAAAGCATTGGCTTACTGTCATAAAGTAAAACCATATTTTGAAATTATTCGATATCATGCCGATAAATTAGAGTTATATATAGATGATAAATTATGGCCGCTTCCAAAATACAGGGAGTTACTTTTTATCAAGTAAATAGGCCTTAAGGGCATACATTTATAGTAAACAATTTGGAATATCATTTAAATTTTAAGTATTTTGCGAACAATTAACAACATTGCTGATATGCGAACATACTATGTATGGTTACTTTTAGGCGTTATGGGCGTGAGTTTATACTCTTGTGCTACCAGAATAAACCCTGAAGAAGCTGAGAAAAAAGAACAATACGCACAAGCCATTGACGGATACAAGAAATTGTATAAAGCTAAAAAGGACCGAGTACAAAAAGCAAAACTTGCCTATAAAATTGGTGAATTGCAAGCAAAAAACTACAATTATAAACAAGCTGATGATTGGTTTACCATTGCTATTGCATTGGGTTATTCTGATGTAGCTGCTCATTATAAATTGGCTGAAGCTAAAAAGATGAATGAAAAATATCTTGAAGCTTTAAAGGAATTTGATATTTATGAAAGAGAGGTTCCGGGTGATCCTAAAATTGCTGAAGAAAAGAAACTGGTGAAAGAAGCCATGGATTGGAAAACCAATCCTCAAACCAGATTTGTAGTGGAGGATTTTAAAGTTGCCAACACTGATAAATCTGAGTGGGCTCCTTTCCTTAAAAAAGATATTTTGTACTTCACTTCTGACCGTCCTGGAACTACCGGAAATAAAAAGTTTGGTCGTACCAATGGGGCCTATAGTGATATCTTCTACATGGAACGTAAATATAATGGTAAAGATAAAAAAACTGTTAAATGGTCTGCACCGGCTATTTTGAGCGGTGAAGTGAATACCATTATGAATGATGGTACTGCCTATGTGGATACCAAAGGAAATGTAATGTATTATACACAATGTAACGGAGCAAAAGGTGATAGCGTTAGAAATTGTGTAGTAATGATGGCTGAAAACAAAGGTAAAGGTTGGGGTGCCGGAAGCGTACTTCCTTTCTGTGTGGATACATCTTCCGATTATGGTCAACCTGCCATTTCACCGGATGGCCAACGTTTGGTTTTTTCCAGTGATATGCCTGGCGGAAAAGGAAAGCATGACTTATATCTTTCTACCTATGTAAAACGTAGCCATACTTGGAGCGATCCTATTAACTTAGGCGAAAACATTAATACTGATGGTGATGAAATGTTCCCTTACTGGCTCAATGATACTACCCTTTATTTCAGTTCTGACGGATGGCCTGGTATGGGTGGTATGGACATATTTGTTACTCATGGTAAAAATCCAAGTTGGAGCAAACCTAAAAATTTAAAATATCCAATTAATTCCGGTGGAAATGATATGGGTATCACTTTTGATGAAGGGCAAGAATCTGGATTTTTTGCATCTGACCGTCAACACGGACTTGGTCAATTGGATATTTATACTTTCTATATTACACCGCTTACTTTCAGTATTCGTGGTACTGTTTACAATACTTTAACCAACCTGCCTGAAAAAGGTGTGTCGGTAAAAATTGAAGGTAATAACGGTACCAAAATGGAAGCCATTACCAATGATAGCGGTAATTATTATTTCAAATTATATAAGAACGAAAACTATCAAATCGTTTCCAAGAAGAAAAACTTCTTTAATAGTAAACCGATATATGCTACTACCGTTGGATTTGATTTATCCCAACACTATGTACGTAAAGATATGTCAGTAACTCCTCAAGCCGGTCCTCCGGTGGAATTGGCTATTCACTTCGACTTGGATAAAGCGAATATCCGTAAAGATGCCATGCCGGTACTTGATTCATTGGTTGGTATTATGAATGAATATCCTTATATCGTTATCGAGTTAAGTTCTCATACGGACTGTCGTTCCAGTTATGCCTATAATGATACGCTTTCTCAAAAACGTGCAGACTCTTCCGTGGCATATTTAATTAAGAAAGGAATTGATCCTGATCGTTTGGTAGCAAAAGGTTATGGAGAAAGAAAACTTAAAAATGATTGTGCGTGCGAAGATGGTAAAGGTCCGGGAATGGATTGTACGGAAGAGCAACATCAAGTCAATCGTCGTACTGAGTTTACAGTATTACGTAGCGATTATGTTCCAAAACGTAAATAATAACTTTAAAAATATTTTAAAAGTCGCCCCAAAAGGGCGACTTTTTTTTTGATGTAATGTCCTAATTTATAGGCTAAAATTAGTTTAATACTGAAAATACTGATGAATATCACATACAAAGGCATTCCATGATGTACCTTTGTACTAGTTTTATATATAGTATGGTAATTTTAATATTTTTTATTGCTCATTGGTATTTATCCCTATTCACGCAATCGTTTTTCTGTCATAGGTATTCAGCACATCGTATGTTTACGATGAGCTCCGGTTGGGAGAAGTTTTTTTACACCATTAGTTTTATATTTCAAGGTTCCTCGTTTTTGAGTCCGAAAGCCTATGGCATTATGCATCGAATGCATCATGCTTATGCTGATACAGAAAAGGATCCGCATTCTCCTAAATATTCCAAAAATGTATTTGATATGATGTATCAAACATGGAAATTATTTAGAGCCATCAATAGAGATGAGGCAAATGTAGAACCGAAATTCACCAAAAATATACCAAACTGGAAGTTTATGGAATATATTGGTGATAGCTGGGGTGCACGTGTTTTTTGGGTAGCATTTTATATCTGGTTTTATGTCATGTTTGCTACGCATTGGTGGATGTTTTTATTAATACCCATTCATATTATGATTAATCCTATCCATGGTGCTATTATTAATTGGTATGCACATATATATGGGAATACTAATTTTGAAGTAAATGATACTTCTAAAAATCTCCTACCGATTGATGTTTTAATGCTGGGTGAAAGCTATCACAATAATCACCATAAATTTGGCGGTAGAGCCAACTTTGGTGTCAAATGGTATGAATTTGATCCCGTTTATCCTTTTATAAAATTATTTGATGCCTTGCATATTATACGCTTAAAACCAAATAATGATTTGAATTATATGTAAGCAGCATTTGGCGCTTATTTATAATCATGTTTTAAACAATTTAAAACAGCCCTTTCTAAAAGATAGGGCTGTTTTCATTTATAATAAGGCTAAAAGCCTCCCAAAAAAGTAGTAATTCACTATATTTACAGTAGCAATGCGCAAATTGTAATAGTATCTTTACAGCCGTATTGTCAAACAATGGAATAATTAGGCATAAGCATTCCATTAAAATCGATCATTAAACTGAATTAACACTTCAAAAAAATTAAACAAATGAATCCTTATCAAACACTCAGTGGTCAATGGGCTGCAGCCTTATTTTCAGGGGCTAATCCGCTTCCGATCAATGCATCTAACTTAAATACTCAAATAAGCAATAGCCTAATTCAAACTTATTTGCCCAGCGTCCTCCCGCAACCCCCTTCGGCGGATTTAGTGATATTTGCAAATACGCAACTTAACTCATTGGCTAATGCTATTGCCAACGATTATCAAACCGGTAGCCTATATACCTCGAATATATTTTCAGGCACTCAAAATACCTTGGCGATGGAATTATTGGATGGTGTTTGTAAGGTACCCTTAAATTTAATTTCATCCTTTATAGGAGCCATGGAAAGCCAAATTGCTAGTGCTAACCTGAGCGATATCCAAAAAGCCCCATTATATTTTGGCACCATGGTTGGCGCACGCGCATTTATACAATGGAATGCTGCATTGCAAAGTATTCCCATCGGGGCACCATGGACAAGCTTTTTTGAAACCCAAACAGGTTTAACTCCAAATCCGGATAACTTGGCAAAAATTCCAATTTTAGTGCAAGCGGCCATTGAAGGTGCATATATCGGCTATTTAAATTTCATGAAACAAAATTTTGGAAATGCTCCTGATAAAATGAATTTGTGCTGCCTGCTTGGAAGTACGCTTATTAATGATGGTAAAGTATTTTATAATTGGTTACCGGTGCATCCTGTCATTAATGGTATAGACCCAAGTACTGCATCCAATATGGCCTATACCTATGCACAAGGACAAAAAAATGGCTCCGGCAATCCTAAATAAAATTACTGCTATTCATTTCATGATAAAATTAAAACATATGCTTAGAAATACTTTAATCAAGAGTAATCTAATGTATATGTTTTTAATGTGCCTGAGCATATATTCATCCGCTCAGGATAATATTTATTACAAACGTTTGGGCACTGAACAAGGTTTATCTCAAACCAGTGTAATGAATATTGCACAGGACAAGTATGGATTTTTATGGTTTTCCACGCAGCAAGGTTTAAATTTATACGATGGATATACATTCAAAATATTTTTGCCGGATGATAGCAAAAATAGTTTACTCTCCTCCCATTTATTTTGTTTAGCTCCTGATGAAAATGGCGATATCTGGATTGGTACAGACAAAGGATTATCCAAATATAATCGTTTAAAAAATACATTTACTAATTATGTTCATCTGGATAAAAATGATTCTTCTATCAGCAGTGGTAGAATTACTGCTTTGTGCCATGATTCCAAAGGCAGATTATGGATTGGCAATGAAAAAGGCATTAGTTGTTTAGATAAAAAAAGTGGACAATTTATAAATTATAGTTACCTGGTTTTTAAAAATCGAAAAATTAACGTTAGTCAAGCTAACAATATTTTTGAAGATGCCAATGGCGATATTTATTTTTCCACACCATTCCAAGGATTTTTTAGAATGAATAAAACCGGGCATATTATTGAGCATTGGGCGTACAATCATATTACTACCGGACAATATGCTATTATCAATACCTCTGTAGAAGATTTTTTATTAGATAAAAAAGGAAATATTTGGCTGGCCACTGTTGAAGGTCTGGAAAAAATAAATATTAAATCCGGTAAAAAGGAAATATATATAAATAAAGTTGGTGACATCCATTCTTTAAGTTCATCAAATGTTACGCAAGTATTAGAGGATCATAATGGCACGATATGGGTTGGAACTGATGGCGGATTAAATAAATACTTAGAAAGTACCAATAATTTTCAAGTCTATAAAAAAAGTGAATTTAATACCCAATCTCTTGGAGGAAATAATATTATTCACTTATATGAGGATCATCAAGGAAATTTATGGGTAGGCACCTATGATGGAGGTGTAACAGGATTATTTTATCAGCAAAAAGCATTTGAAACCTATTCTCATCATGCAGATGATCCGGGCTCCCTGAGCAATAGTGCCGTCAATTCATTTTTAATGGACAAAGACAATAATCTTTGGGTAGGCACCAATACCGGAGGCTTAAATAAATTTGATAACAAAACTAAAATTTTTAAGCACTTCATGTACGACCCCAATAATCCAAAATATTCCATGAGTGATAATGTCATCATGAATATAACGGAAGATAATAAAGGCTTTATTTGGGCCAGTACCGTGAGTGATGGTTTTAATAAAATTGATCCTATTACCAGTAAGGTAACTCAATTTTATGCTAATCCTCAGCATCCTGAAATTCCTAGTCGCGGACCTGTGTTTACCATTAAGTATGATGCTAAAAATGATTGTATTTGGTTAGGCACTTTTCAAGAAGGAATGTGCAAATTAAATCTCAGTACCTTAAAGTACGAAAAATATAGAATTGCCCCTAAAGACACTACCAATATTGCAAGCAATATAATTGTGACCAGTGCCTTGGATGAAAACGGTATTTTTTGGATGGGCACATTAAATGGGCTTGCATCATTCAATACTGAAACAAAAGCCATTAAAATTTACAAAACGGACAAGAAAAATAAATTTTCCATCAGTAGTAATAGCATTAACGGACTAAGTTCTTACGGGAATTATATTTGGATAGGTACTGATAATGGGGTTAATATTTTCGATAAAAGAACGGAGCATTTCAGGAATTTTACCACTAAGGATGGATTGCCTGATAATTTAATTAACTCTGTTGAGGTTGATAATTTTGGTAATGCTTGGGCGGCCACCAATAAAGGTTTATCCTGTATTTTAAAACCCAAAGGCGGTTTTGCAGTAGATCAATCCAATCGGGAACAAAGGGTGATTATCAAAAATTATGATGTGATGGACGGCATCCAAGGGAATGAATTTAATAGTAATGCTTCCTATAAAGATCGTAATGGAATTTTATATTTTGGAGGAATGAACGGTTTTACCATTATTCATCCGGAATTATTAAAAGATAGCATTGTGGTTCCACCGGTTTATCTTACGGATTTTAAATTATTTAATCATTCGGTTGGGCCAAATGACTCTTTGCACCTCTTTGAAAATACTTTTACGTTTGCTAAGGAAGTAAACTTAAAATACAATCAAAATGTATTTTCCATTTCTTTTACCGGACTGAATTTTAAAAATCACGATAAAATTTCCTATCAATATAAATTGGATGGATTTGACGCAAAGTGGGTAAGTGTAGACGGTGAAAATAGAACGGCAACTTATACCAATTTGGACCCGGGAACTTATACTTTTAAGGTTCGTGCCAGCTTAGACGGCATCCATTGGAGTAATAAAGAAGCGAGTGTGCTGATAAATATTAATCCTCCTTTTTGGAAAACCATTCCTTTCCGAGCAGGTACTATTTTATTTTTGGCGATCGTCATTGTAGCCATTGTACGTTTTTATATTGAAAGAAATTACAAAAAGAAAATCAGTATATTAGAAAGACAACAGGAAGTAGCAAGAATTAGAGGCAGAATAGCCCGCGATATTCATGATAATATAGGAGCGGAATTGACACGCATCTCCTTATTAACAGAAGTAGCTAAAATTGAAAATCCGGGTATTAATCCCAATTCATTTAATAAACTATCCGAAGCCTCCAGAGAAATTACCGGTCAACTCGGCGAAATAGTTTGGTCAGTCAATCCTATGCATGATAATTTAGCCAGTATGCTAAGTTATTTAAGAAACTATACGCTTCATTTTTTAGAAACGACTTCAGTGCATTATGAATTAGACATTACCGAAGAAGCTGATGAACGAATTATTAATCCCGAATTAAGAAGAAACCTGTTTTTAATATTAAAGGAAGCTTTGAATAATGCCATTAAATATGCACAGGCGCAAAATATTTTAGTTTCTTTTATAATAAATGGAGACTATTATGAGATGAAAATTGTTGATGATGGCAAAGGCATGGATTTATCCAAAAAGCCAAATGGCAACGGATTAATTAATATGCAGAATAGGATGGATAATGTAGGCGGAGAATTAAATATTATTAGTGCTGAAGGAAAAGGAACATCAATTATTGCAGATGGAAAATTATACTAAAATGATAAGGGTAGCTATTGTTGAGGATCATAAAGACATTAGAGAAAGCCTGAAAAATCTGATTAATGCCGCACCGGATATGCATTGTATTGGGGCATACAGCAACGCTGAAGACTTTATAGAAGTATTTGACAGTGTAGAAGCTGATGTGGTATTGATGGATATAAATTTACCGCGTTTAAACGGTATTTCCTGTGTGGAAACCTTGAAGCCTAAAAAGCCAAAGGTTCAATATTTGATGTGTACTGTTTTTGAAGATAATGATAAAGTGTTTGATTCCTTATGTGCCGGAGCAACCGGATATGTTCTTAAAAATACGCCTTCCGATCAATTATTTGAATCTATCAGGGATATTTTTAATGGAGGCTCGCCGATGTCCGGAATCATTGCTCGGAAAGTAGCTGCTTCCTTTCATAAGAACACGCCAAATCCGGATACAGAAATACTCTCAAAAAGAGAAACTGAAATACTTTCCCTCCTCTCCAAAGGGTATCGCTACAAAGAAATTGCTGATTTGCTATTTCTAAGCACGGAAACCATCAGAACCCATGTCCGCAATATATATGAAAAGCTTCATGTTCGGTCAAGAACCGAAGCACTAAATAAAGTTTTCCCGCGCAATAGTCAAAACTAAACTCCCCCACTTTTTACTACTTTTTTGTGAGTTTAAGCCCGCCGTACCGGGCTTAGCTTTGTTATATTATTTAAGAAGTAAACACAATGGGTATCATAACCGAGTTATTCAAAAGAAAGGCTGAAAAAACCATCCAATTTCGAGGTCAAGGTTATTCTGAGGAAGGCGCCTTACACCATGCAGAACAAAGGTTCCATGCTTGGCTTCGTGAAAAGGAAGAAGAAAATAAACCCATCCAATCACTTTCTCAAAATATACAATATGAACGCAAAAATGAATTGCTTTATATCTGTAAAATAAATTGCATTTATAAAAACTAATTATATGAAAACCACACTACTCATACTACTCCTTTTTTCAATAAGTACGTCCACCGGCTTATATGCTCAACGCAAAAAAGAAACCGCAACTCAAAACAAAGGCACTGCAAAAAAATCCTCTCATACTAAAAAAAATATAGTGTGGTATAATAATGCCCCTCCTATTGCAAAAAACGATAATTTAAAATACTAATTATTTAATCCTAATAAACACTAATTCAATGTTATCTAATCAAATTGCCGTAGAACTTTCCAATAACTTTATTGCTGATTTAAAAAAATATGGCAAAGTTATTAAAGAGGCTTATCTCTTTAATTTTATTAATAATCCTGACAATATAAATTTGGTGGTATGGGCGGATGAATTTAGCCCGGAACAAAGAACTTGGATTGAAGGAAGGCATTTAATCATGGATAAAACGTACCTGGTGATCCATGCCTATAATTCAAGAGAAATGGAGCGTAACCAATTATCAGATATGGTGAGGCTGCATGGTTATAAAATTATTTAAGCATGACGATGCCGTCATCATCAATATAATCTAATTTTACTTGATAAATACTATTTAAAGCAGAAGCATTAAATTCACTTTTTACCTTTACATAGTTTTCTGTAAATCCATGCATAAATCCATCATGATTTTCCGATTCCCACAAAACCTCATGCGTGGAATTTAATTGTGATTCATAAAATGCCCTGCGCTTTTTATGTGAAAGATTACTTAGCATGGTATTGCGCTCACTTCGGATGGCATTAGGCACCCTACCCTTTATTCTTAACGCCGTAGTATCCGGTCTTTCGGAATAGGTAAAAACATGAAGGTAGGAAATATCCAACCCATGAAGAAAATCATACGTCTCTCTAAAGTCCTCCTCCGTCTCGGAAGGAAATCCGACGATAACATCAACACCTATACAAGCATGTGGCATTAAGGATTTAATTTTAGCCACACGTTCAGCATATAATTCGCGTTCATAACGCCTGCGCATCAAGGATAATATTTTATTGCTTCCTGATTGCAAGGGCACATGAAAATGCGGCACAAATTTGTTAGATTTAGCTACATAATCAATAATCTCATTGTTTAATAAATTCGGTTCAATAGAGGAAATTCTAAAGCGTTCTATCCCACTCATTTGATCTAAGGCCTTCACTACATCAAAAAAAGTTTCTCCCAAATCATTTTCAAAATCGCCGATATTTACACCGGTAAGTACTATTTCCTTCACCCCGCTTGCTGCAATTTCATTAGCAGATGTTACCACTTCTTGAACGGTGGTACTTCTGCTCCGTCCTCTGGCCAAAGGAATGGTACAAAAGCTACAGAAATAATTACATCCATCCTGAATTTTTAAAAATGAGCGTGTACGATCTCCCACGGAATAGGCCGCATTAAAAGTTAGCGCTTCCTTGATATGTGAATTAAAAATAGCAGGTTCGCATCCATTATGAAGCTCCTTAACATGCTCCAAAATATTAAATTTTTCAGAGGCGCCCAAGACTAAATTAACGCCGGGAATTTTTACTATTTCTTCAGGTTTTAATTGTGCATAGCAGCCCACAACAATTATATTGGCCAATGGATTTTTTTTCAATCCTTCCTTCACGATACGCTTAGTTTTGCGATCCGCATGGTCAGTGACCGAACAAGTATTTATAACATAAACATCCGCACCTTCTTCAAAGTCTTTTACCAAATATCCGGCATCATTAAATTTACGGGCAATGGTGGAAGTTTCCGAGAAATTCAGTTTACAGCCTAGGGTATAAAATGCAACACTTTTAGCAGTTGCAGCGTGGTGATCCCCAATAATAGTATTGCTATGTAATTGATCTAAAATTTCCATTATTTCTTTTTCATTCGCAAACGGATTTCCGTTAATTTATTTTTGGTATATGTCGGAAAATCTCCATTCATCATCCAGCCGTAAAAGCCGGGATCTTTTGTTAATACCGTTTCTATACTTTCACCTTTATATTTACCAAAGTTAAAAATTTCTATGCCTTTGTCATCCAGAATAATTCTTCCGACCACATCAACATGTTTCCCTGAGGGATCTCCGATGACATTATAAATGCTTTCCACATCTTTACCTAAATTTTCATATCGCTCCAATTGTGCTAAAAACACTTCATAAGTAGCCTGCATATCAGCATCGGCACTATGATTATTTTCCAAATCCTTTCCGCAATAAAAACGATAGGCAGCCGCCAAGTTTCTTTGTTCCATTTTATGAAAAATATGTTGCACGTCCACCAATTTTCTTTTACTCAAATCAAATTCTATTTCCACGCGCAAAAATTCTTCCATCAGCATAGGCAAATCCAACTTATGCAAATTGTACCCGCTTAAATCTGAGCCCAGCATAAAGGAATGGATATCGTGGGCAACTTCTTTAAAACTGGGACTGGACGCCACATCCTCATTGCTAATATGTATCAAATCAACTATTTTCTCAGGAATTGGTATTCCGGGATTAATACGCCAATTTCTTCGTTCTTCCCTCCCATCGGGATGCAATTTCATTAAACTTATTTCAACGATTCTATCCTTGGTTACGCTCAGCCCGGTGGCTTCTATATCCAGGAAAATGAGTGGCTTTTTTAATTGTAACAGCATGAGTTGTTTTTTATATTTTGGGTCTTAATTTAATTCAAAATTCATTCCATCAAAATTTCCGGAGCTCATTAATAATAAACTGGTGGGCTCCGTATAATTTTTGTGTAATAAAGATTTTATCCTATCTGCATCCTCCGTAAATACTAAATTTTGCTTTTTAAAGGCATCTTGTATTTCTGCCGCACTAATAGGATTGGAGTGTTTTGATTTTTGTGTTTCCGGATTAATGTAAACAATTGCTTCATCAGCCTTATCCATTGTTCCTGCATATTGTTTTATAAACTCAGGATTTAAAGAGCTAAACGTATGCAATTCCAAAGCGGCAATTAATTTTTTATTTCCATATTGCTCTTTTACTGCCGCAACTGTTGCTTCAACTTTAGAAGGTGCATGTGCAAAATCCCTGAACGCTACAAGGTTTTTATCTTCATATATTTTCTGCAATCGCTTGCCGGCACCTTTAAAATCTTGGACCAAATCCCAAAAGGTTCTTTCGTGAATTTCCAACTGTTCACAAATTTTTTGAGCACCTGCCAAATTTTGTAAATTATGTTCTCCGAATACTGAAATTCTAACTTCTCTCCCTTCTGTTCGCACGATGGTTCTTCCGCCTTCTACTCTGTGCATAGGCATAGGCGCATCCAATAATCTAAGATGCTTGGCATAATTCTTTACTAAACGTACTACTTCCTTATCGCGGGGATTATAAATAAACGTAGCGCCCTTTTCTAAGGATTGTAGAAATAAAACGAATTGTTGAAAATAGTTTTCATAAGTTGGAAAAACATTAATATGATCCCATGCTATCCCACTCAAATAACTGATTTGGGGTTGGTACCATAAAAATTTTGGTCTTCTATCTATTGGTGAGGTTAAATATTCATCGCCTTCTATGATGCATGATGCGGCATCCTGACTTAATTTTACACTATCTTCAAATCCCTCAATAGAGGAACCTACCGCATAATCAAATTTTTTACCGGCATGTTTTAATACATGCATTACCATGGAGGTAGTAGTAGTTTTGCCATGACTACCGGCAATGACTACCCTCAATTTATCCTTACTTTCTTCATAAATAAATTCAGGAAAACTCACTATCTTCAATCCAAGCTCCTTAGCGCGCAATAATTCAGGATTATCCTCACGGGCATGCATGCCGAGGATAATCGTATTTATATCCGAAGTTATTTTTTCAGGAAACCATCCGGTATTTGCCGGTAATAAATTTAATGCCGCCAATCTGGATTTTGCAGGTTCATAAATCTCATCATCCGAACCACTAAGCTCGTAGCCTCTCTTTTTCAAAGCAATAGCAAGATTATGCATGATGCTGCCACCTATGGCTATTAAATGAATTTTCATATTACAAAGCTACAAAAAGAGATTTGGAGTTTAAATTATTGGTTTTGTGTATTTTAAAAATATTTATTTACCAAATAACCCGTTTAATTGCTTTTTAGCCTGATTTTGGAGGTTTTGCTTTTGCTGATCTGCTTGTTTTCTGGCTTGATCCTCTAATTGCTTTTTCTCTGCATCTGCTTTAGCTTTAGCCTGGTCCTCTAATTGTTTCTTTTGCGCATCCAATTGTTGCTTTTGTTTGTCCAGTTCTGCTTTGGCCTTATCTTCGGCTTCCTTTTTGCGCTTATCAAATTCATCCGTGGCCTGCTTTTTTAAATTATCCACGATTCCGGAGACCATATCCTTCATGGATAATTTGATGGTCGGTTTATCCATGGTTCCTCCAAATATGACCTCTACTTTTACCGTTTTGCCTATACCGGCATTGATGTTTTTGCCGGTTAAGTCACTGATGGCGGCATTGGCCTTGTTTTGCAAGTCTGTGGAAGGTATTTCTAAGGCCATGAGATAATCTAAACTTTCATCCAATCCGTTGGAACCGCTGAATTCACCTTTTATCTGGTCGATATTAAATTTAAGTGGCTCCTTCAAACTAAATCTACCATTAGTAATTACAAATTCAGGATGTATATTTTTAACCACTATAGGATTTAATTTATCCATCTTTAATTCGCCCGCCAATTCCTTGAGCGGTAAAAAGTCGGTAATGGTTGCTCGGTCTATATCAAGTTTCCCGTTGGCATTTAAAGTTTTTAAATCAGGGTTCATTTCCTGATCCAATTTTGTATTTACATACATATGCATATTAATGGTCCCGGTCATACATTTTGCAATGGGAGCAAATTGCTGTACAGTTACAAAATTCTTATACAATTCAGGAATGCCTAAGTTTTTAATGCCAAAATCCATCATGACGATTGGCATTTTAGGATCTTTGGTTTCATAGGATCCATTTAAAGTAAAGTCGGCACCGAGCATATTCAGGCTCACTTGACTCATATCCAGTTTTTGATTATTTAAAACAATTGTTCCTTGAAGGTTAGTGATATCAAACTTATCATAAATAACATGTTTCATAGAACTGTTAAATGTAAAATCAATATAATCCGGTAATACCACTACACTTGCTTTTTTAGCAGGCGTTTCAGGGCTGGGAGTGCTATTATTTGCCATCCACGGATTCACATCAAAAAAGTTAGAATTCATCCGTAAACTTCCATGTAATGTTTCATTTTTCTTGAACATGTAGCCTAATAAATTATCTAAGCTGCCGTCCAAGGATAAATCGCTTTTACCTAATTGCATATTGCAATTACTTAATTTAACATTCTTAGGATTAAAGCTTAATTCTGCACTGGATACTAAAATCTTTTCAGGTAAACTTTTAGAGGTATAAGAAATATTACTCATTAATATTTTACCCTTTGCATCAAAATCTTCATATTTTTTATTCTGAATAGAAGATAAATGTCCCTTCACTGCTAAATCTACATCAAACATCCCGGCGGCGGCAGTACCCGCATCCAATTTTACAATACTTTTCAAATTGTCCAATACGATCTTACCTTTCATTGCACCTTCTATATAAAGATCAGTCATAGGAGTTTTAATAATCATATTCATATCAAAAGGCAAATCAACCATACTAAAATGTGCTTTAGGGATGGCAATGACCATATTATTTAAACTTCCCTGCGGACAGTTAATATTCATATTTATATTAACGTCTTTAACGGCACTAGGTAAATCCGGATATTGGAACATACCTTGATTAACACTTAATTGAATATTAAAACCGGGCATGGTTTTATCATTATAAGTTCCTTTGATTTCACCGCCAAGTGCCATGGAACCGGAACATTTTAACTTATCAAAATCATGAAGATAAATATTAGGGATCAGAGATAAAATACTTTTAAAATCGGTTTGTTTCGAATTAAACTTCATGTCCATTTGGATATCCTTGCCAGGCATGGCCATAAATCCTGAAAATGCGACACTCAAACCATTTAGTTGTAGTTCATTATCCTTTAAGGTGTATTTACTATTTTTCATATCCATATTGACATTCGCGGTCAATTTGGTTTTTACCTTATTAAAATATGAAATTCCTCCATACACTAAGGTCATTTTTTCAATGCTTGTCTCAGTATTCAAATCAAAAATATTACTGGTAAAATCACCCTTACCGGAATGATTAAAATCCACCAGTGTAGTGGATAGTCCCATACTTTCATCATTATAAACAATATAAGCATGAGAGATATTATATTTCTTCAAGCCCATTTTAAAGGAGCTTGCGGTATCTTTACCTTGCTGAGCCAAAGAATCCTTACTGGGGAAGGTGATTTGCCAATTGGATTTTCCATCTTTCAAAACATGGGCATTGATGCGCGCTTGATCAAGATTAATATTTAAAATTTGAATTTTATCCCCTTTAATGACACTCATAATATCGAGCGTGGCGGAAAATTCAGCGGCAGAAATCAGTGTATCTCCAAGGAATGGAGCATTATTTACTAATTTTAGATTTTTAATACCGATACTTAAATTAGGAAATGAACTAAAAATACTCAGGCTAATATTATTATCAAAATCAACTTTAGCATTTATTTTAGCATTGGCTTCGGATTTGGCAAAAGCCACAATCTTTCCTTTGAAAGCTATGGGAATAATAATGGCAGCCGCCAAAATCAAAAAAATGAAAATAAAGAGGATGGCGAGCAATCGCTTTACAATTTTGTTCATAAATAGTGGGTTAATATTTTAATAATCAGACAAATATTGAAATATGAGTGGCCATTTTCTTCAAAGTAAAATTTATTACTTTTTATTGAAAAATTTATTCATATTTGCTCCTCGCAAATTAGGACACTGAATTTAAAAACTGAACACTTACTAGGTTTTTTTTACGAACTTTGTAAGCATAAAAGCATAGGTTTTTTTATATCAATAAGACATAGAGGGTTAAGAAAAGAATGAGTAATTTTACAGTATCTGCTAGAAAATATAGGCCGGGAATTTTTGAGACCGTCATTGGTCAGGATAATGTTACTCAGACCTTACGCAATGCCTTGAAGAAAGACCATTTAGGTCATGCTTTCTTATTTTGCGGTCCTCGTGGCGTGGGTAAGACCACGATTGCGCGTATTTTAGCCAAGGCTTTAAATTGTGAAAATTTGAGCCCCGAAGGGGAACCGTGTAATGAATGTCCTTCTTGTCTGGCTTTTGCCAAGCAACAATCCTTCAATATTTACGAGCTGGATGCTGCTTCCAACAATGGCGTTGATGAAATGCGAAATTTGGTGGAGCAAGTTCGTTTTGCGCCTACACAAGGAAAATATAAAATATATATTATCGATGAGGTGCACATGCTGACCACCTCGGCATTTAATGCATTTTTGAAAACATTGGAGGAACCGCCTCCCTATGCTATTTTTATTCTGGCCACTACGGAAAAGCACAAAATTCTGCCGACCATTTTATCAAGATGTCAAATTTTTGATTTCCATAGAATTACTGTTCAGCAGATTTCTGATTATTTAAAAATTGTAGCCTCTAAGGAAGGGATAGAAGTTGAGGATCAAGCCATTTTCACCATTGCTCAAAAAGCAGATGGTGCCATGCGTGATGCCCTTTCAATTTTTGACCGTATTGTCAGCTTCAGTGGAAATAAACTTACTTATAAGGATGTTATTGAGAACCTTAACATACTTGACTACGAGTATTACTTTAGCTTGATTGATTCCTGCTTAGAACAAAAATTATCGGATGTTTTGCTTTTATTTGATGAAATTCTTCAAAAAGGTTTTGATCCGCATAATTTTATCAACGGTATCAGTGAGCATTTAAGGAATCTCTTTGTTTGCAAGGATATCAATACGCTACGTTTAATGGAAGTCAGCGAAGGTATTCAGCAGCGCTACATGGAGCAAAGTAAAAAGTGTACCTTATCATTTTTACTTTCCGGCTTGAATCTCATCAATCAATTTGATGTAAATTTTAAATCGAGTAAAAATCCGCGATTGCATGTAGAACTGGCCTTGATGAAATTATGCCATCTTAATGAAGTTTTGAGTTTTAGTACCACCGGTTCTAATCTCGAAAAAAAAAAGCCTGATAGCGTAAAAACATATAATACCTCAGCGGTAGTTATAGAAGCAGTCAGTCCTGCTCCCGTATCCAAACCCACCGGCGGCACTAAAATAAGCATGAACCTGGATAAACTCCGGGAACAGGCATTGGCTTCAAATAAAACACCCGAAATCATTCCTGACCAAGCAAGTGAGCAGTCGGTCAATTATAATAAAGCGGATAAAGAAAGCTTTATGAAGGCTTGGAAATTATATGGCCAAAACTTGAAAGAACGGGGTAAATTGAGCTTGGCTGCCATGGCTGAAAAGTACGAACCAATTATTGAAGAGGATGGAATTGTGCACATATTCACGGATAATGAATCCGTAAAGGGGCAATTTATTGAAGATCGATTGCCTTTTAATGATTTTTTAAATACCCATCATTTATCCGGAATAAAGGTGGAATTTGAAATAAAGGCACCCAGCGAACAAGATATTAAGAAGTACTTAGTGAATGATAGAGATATTTTTAACAGAATGTACGAAATCAATCCTGCCGTTAAGGAATTAATGGAGCGCTTAGGCCTAAGGGTGGATTAAATATATTGTTAACTGATTTTCATCATAAATACAATGATTTTTTGAAAAATATAGCGGGTATTTAAAGGCGCTTTGATACCTTTGCCAAACAAATAAATAATTCAAATTTTAAATTTCATACAATCCAAATGAACGGACAAAAAATTACATTAGTAAACGGACATCTTACTGTTCCTAACCATCCTATCATTCCTTTTATTGAAGGTGACGGTACCGGACCAGACATCTGGGCAGCTTCAGTGCGCGTAATTGATGCAGCAGTTGAAAAAGCATATAAAGGCGAAAAAAAAATTATTTGGAAGGAAGTACTTGCCGGTGAAAAAGCATTTAATTTAACCAATAATTGGCTTCCTGATGAAACCATTGCCGACTTCAAAGAATATATTGTGGGTATCAAAGGCCCTCTTACTACGCCTGTAGGTGGTGGTATTCGTTCCTTAAATGTGGCTTTGCGTCAAATGTTGGATTTATATACTTGTTTACGTCCGGTAAGGTGGTTCAAAGGAGTACCTTCTCCTGTAAAACAACCTAACCTTGTGGACATGGTTATTTTCCGTGAAAATACCGAGGATATTTATGCCGGTATTGAATGGATGGCCGGTACTCCTGAAGCCAAAAAAGTAGTGGATTTTATTCAAGGTGAAATGGGTGTTAAAAAGATTCGCTTCCCTGAAACTTCCTCTATCGGCATCAAACCGGTTTCTAAGGAAGGCTCTGAGCGATTAATCCGTGCGGCATTGGAATATGCCTTAAAGCATAAAAAACCATCCCTTACTTTGGTGCATAAAGGTAATATTATGAAATTTACCGAAGGTGCATTTAAAAACTGGGGTTATGAACTTGCAGAAAGAGAATTTGGAGATAAAGTTTATACTTGGGCACAATATGATAGAATGCTGGCTGCGGATGGCCAAGCAGCAGCTGATGCAGCCATGAAATCTGCTTTGGCCGCAGGAAAACTTTTAGTGAAAGATTCTATTGCTGATGCTTTCTTACAACAGATCTTATTACGTCCGGCAGAATACTCTGTAATTGCTACTTTAAATTTAAATGGTGATTATATTTCTGATGCATTGGCAGCTATTGTAGGCGGTATTGGAATTGCTCCGGGCGCTAATATTAATTATGTAAGCGGTCACGCTATTTTTGAAGCTACCCACGGTACTGCTCCAAAATATGCAGGATTAGATAAAGTAAATCCGGGTTCCGTAATCCTTTCCGGTGCCATGATGTTGGAACATTTAGGTTGGTTGGAAGCAGCTGAACTTATTTACAAAGGCATTGACGGTTCTATCGGTAAAAAGAGAGTTACTTATGATTTTGAACGTTTAATGGAAGGTGCCACCCTTTTAAAATGTTCTGAATTTGGTGATGAAATAATTGCAAATATGTAATAGTAAACAGTATAAAAACAAAGGGGCAGATATAAAAATTTGCCCCTTTCTTAATTATAATACAGCACATGTCCAAAACCAAAACACTATTTGTTTGTCAGCAATGCGGTAGCTCTGCCGTAAAATGGATGGGCAAATGTCCATCTTGCGGGGCATGGAATTCCTTTGTTGAAGAGGTCATTGAAAAATCAAAAGCAAATACTCCGCAGCAGGGAATTAAAGACGGAGAAATTGTTGCCCTCGATAGCTTAAATCCGGAAGCACTCACCAGATTAGTAACACCGGATGAAGAATTAAACAGAGTATTAGGCGGTGGCATAGTACCGGGCAGTGTAATATTATTGGGCGGAGAACCCGGCATTGGAAAATCTACCATTTTATTGCAATTGGCTTTAGAGTGCAAAGGCATAAAATTACTTTACGTTTCCGGGGAAGAAAGTTTGAACCAGGTAAAACTAAGAGCTAATCGGGTTGGCCTCACCAATCCCGATTGTTTTATTGTGGCGGAAACCGTACTCGAAAATATTTTGGAAGCCGGTAAAAAAGTAGCCCCGGAAATTATTATTATTGATTCCATCCAAACGGTGTCCAGTGTGGAATTGGATTCTGCACCCGGCAGCGTACCGCAAATTCGTGAAAGTACCGCCGGATTAATTCAATATGCCAAGAAAAATCATATTGCCGTATTTTTAATTGGGCACATCACCAAGGAAGGATATATAGCCGGACCAAAAATATTAGAGCATATGGTGGATACGGTGCTATATTTTGAAGGAGACCGTCATTACAATTATCGTATCCTGCGGACCATGAAAAACCGGTTCGGATCGGTAGCCGAAATCGGTATTTATGAAATGGGTGATAAAGGACTTATTCCTATTAAAAATCCGTCAGAAATATTACTGACGGCACGTACCCAAGCGCTGAGTGGCATTAGTATTGCGGCCACCTTGGAAGGCATACGCCCCATGCTGATAGAAATACAAGCATTGGTCAGTCCATCACCATACAGCACCCCGCAAAGAACTACTACCGGCTATGATGCCAAGCGACTAAGCATGTTGCTTGCAGTATTAGAGAAACGATGTGGTATGCGCATCAATATTTATGATGTATTTTTAAATATCGCCGGCGGATTAAAAGTAGAGGAACCGGCCATAGATCTGGCCGTTATCGCCTCCTTGGCTTCCTCCTATCATGATATGACCATACCCTTGGATACTTGTTTTGCAGGAGAAATAGGATTGAGTGGAGAAATACGTCCGGTCAATCAAATAGAAACACGAATATCAGAAGCGGAAAAATTAGGTTTTAAAACCTTTTATCTTTCTTCCTACAATAAAAAAAGCATCACTCGGAAATACGATTCCATCAAATTGATTTTTGAGGATACTGTCGAAAATTTATTAGGACAAATATTCGGATAATTTATTAGCTCATTACATGGAGGATCATATTAAATTGGAAATTAACAAACATCCAATAAGGTCCAAATAGTATCATCTATACTAATTAATTTACAACA
>CAIKRV010000065.1 GCA_903829945.1 uncultured bacterium
ATTATTAAAATAATAATTAAAATTAGAATTATACAAGGCATAAATACCGACGGGCGACATCGTAGAGTCGGTTTTGATGGCAATCATATTATCAGCTACCAAACTTTGACTGGTATTGGTATTGGTCCCGGAGAACCAACCGCAGTAGTATAAATAAATACCGTAATAAGGATTTACGCTGTAAGTATTATTTTTGGTCACCCTTACACCATCGCTGCAATAATATAACACAATAGGACCGTAATTGCAATTAACGATTTTGTTTTGGGTAATATTAATTCCTTCTTCGTAATAGGTTTCTATACCGTAATACAAGGCACTATCAATGGTATTCCCTTGGATTAATGTGCCAGTTTCAAGGATCGGATAATTTCCCGTCCAATAAATGCCATAGGCGCCATAATGCAGGTAATTATTTATAAAGTGATTATTGGTATCATTATCCAAGTAGGAATAAATGAGATATTCATAAGATTTTACACCAATAACACGGCAATTGGTAATGGTATTATTACAAGAAGCGTTTTGGAAATTTAATACCGTGGAATAATAATTGGCACCGGACCTGGTAAATGACATTTGCTTGAAGGTATAGAAGTCGCCTCCGGCAAATTGCACCGTGTAATCCGAGAGATAATTTGTACTTGAACTTGGCCAATCCAATATTACTTTGGTACTATCGCCTGATGCCGATTGGAAGGTAATGGTATTGCTGGTGGAGGCACCACTTACTTCGGAAAGAATTAATTGTTCCTTGTACTTTCCATTGGCCACGCTAAAAACTACGGGTCCGCTAATGCCCGAACCATTGGCCGTTCCACCGTCAGTTCTGGTGCCGTTAATCATATCGTTGACGGCTGAGGTGAAATTTTTGTAGTTGGTCGATGAGGCAGCCTTGGTTCCATCAATGGTATAGGAACCGGTTAGGCTTGCATGAGCTCGAATGGAAAGGAATTGAGAGATACTAAAAAGCAATAAAAAGGCATAGCCCGCCCTTGCAGTAGTGTTTTTTGTTTTCATATAGTCCGCTAATTGTGTAAAATATCGCCGTAAAGTTAATAATTTATTTGAATTATCGCAAATTGTTAACATTATGAACTATTTGACCCTTTAATCCATTTATTTGATTGCTAGTAAGTTAATACTTATTGTATGTATATACATATAATATTAATATCTTTGTAAACCCAAAGTGCAGAAATTGCACCCTAAATTAAGCGATGAATATTGTAATTATATCAGGAAGTCCGAGGCACAATGGTATCTCTATCAGAGTAGCCTTATATTTAAAAAAAATGTTTGCACAGGAGCATAGTGTACAGTTTATAAATTTATTGGAATGGAATTTACCGCCCATGCAAACGGTGTATAATTCCGAAGAAAATACGCCCATGGAATTTCGCAGTTTGCGTCAAACTATGGTTGATGCGGAAGCATTTATTTTTGTTACTCCGGAATATAACGGGGGTTATTCTCCGGCGATGAAGAATTTATTGGACCATTTTCCTAAAACTACCTATGCACGCAAGGCTGTGGGCATTGTAACGGCATCCGATGGGATGATGGGAGGCATGCGCGCAGCCATGCAAATGCAACAACTGGTTTGCGGACTTTTTGGAATACCGTGTCCACAAATGTTAATTACCCCGCAAGTTGACAAGAAATTTGATACGGACGGTAATTTATTGGATCCAAGTTTTCAACGCAATATTGATACTTTTTATACTGAATTTAATTGGTTGGCTTTGGCAACCCACAGTGCAAAGAAGTAAAGGGATTAAATTTTTATTTCACCACTGAACACTTGTTCGGCAGGACCTATTAAAGTTACATTACCGGCATGCAAATTTTCATTAATTAAAAATGAAACTTCCAATGCACCTCCTTTCACTTCAATAGATGTAATTACTTCTTGCAGGCCATCTACAGATTTATTTACTTTCAAGAAATTTGAAATCGCAGCAGCTACTACTCCGGTTCCGCAACTGAAAGTTTCATCTTCCACACCACGCTCATAGGTGCGGACTTTAATTTTTCCGGAATCGATGATTTGTACAAAATTTACATTAATTCCATCTTTATGAAATTCGTGATTATGTCTAATTTTATGGGCTTCTTCAATGATGGATACTTTCGACAGATCCTTTACAAAAATCACATAGTGCGGTGATCCGGTATTTAAAACATAATCACTTTCTCTGCATTCAAATTGTAAAACATCCTTCATTTGTAAATATACTTTCCCGTCAGCAAAGGAGGCCTTGTGCGGACCATCAATCGCCAGGAAGTCGGTTTCATCATTGGCAATTCCTAAAAATTTTGCAAATGCTGCTATACAACGACCGCCATTACCACACATGGTGCTTTCTCTGCCGTCAGCATTAAAATAAACCATTTTGAAATCATACCCCGGAGTATCTTCTAATAAAATTAAACCATCGGCACCAATGCCAAATCGACGGTCGCAAAGTAAATTGATAAGTGCAGTATTTCCGGCCGGGAATTGCATACTGCGGTTATCTATCATTACAAAGTCATTTCCGGTACCTTGGTATTTATAAAATTTCATATTTAGTTGCCATTTAATTTGTCTAAAATTTCTTTATTTTTAATGATGGAAAATTGATTGTATGAATTTAATTCCATGAGCGCAAAATAATTTTTACCCACCTTCAAATAGTAGTTACCATCAATAAGATATATCTGTATTTTTTCCGTCTTATTGAGTCCGTAAAGTTTTAAATTATTTCTAAAAAAACGGTACCCCTTGTAATGAATTGCGGATTCCCAATATTCCACTTTTATAATATTTTCAGTTTCTTCTTTTTTTAAACTTCTGCTCAGCGTGTTTTCGTTTGGTTTTACTTTTTCAGTGTCGGTTTTTCTTTTGGTTACTGTGGCCACGGGTGCTGATTTTGATGAAGCAAAGTTCTGACCTACTTCAGCAACATTGCATACGGTATCATATAGCAATACGTCATGACGTACGCTATCCAAACTACTGACGCTTTTGCCGTCATTATTTTCATTTCCTGAACCGGTATTCATATGCTCTTCATCAGCATTAGTGTGTTCATTATTGTTCTTGTTTTCATCCAAACTATAATCCCAATCACTATTACTTTCTTTGGAATTCCCTTTGTAGATGTCCAAAGTGGAAGCATCTGATAAATCATTTTGGTTGGTATCCTCCTTGCTTGTTTGCAAGGGAGCAGTGGCGGCAGGAACCTCTACGTTACTGTCTTTTTTTTCCGTAGCAGCAATGGCCTCATTATCCGTGGTATTTGAATTGAATTTCGCTTTACTTTTAAATACATTTATTTTTTGAATGGATTCATTCGGAATTAAAAAGTAAATGACCCCGGCTACCAAAACCACACTTGCAGCAATCGCCAAGCCTCGGGTTAAATTTCGATTAATTAACGGAATGGTTTTTATTTCCGAATCACTATGTTCTTGAATATAATTTTTTAGATCACTTTTCCTGGAAGCTTTGATGGCTTCCATCACTTGCCTTTTGAAGGCCACTTCCTCTCTTAGTTCTTTATTTGATTGTAATGCTCGTTCAAATTCTTGCAAAGCATTTCCCTGGAGCTTGCCCAATAGGTAATTTTCAATATTATCTTCAGTGAAATGCATGCTATATTAAATCTTCCTTCAAATAATCTCGTTTAATTAAATCCTCCAATTTCTTTTTGCATTGGTACTTCTTGGCTTTAACGGTATCCGCGTTGGCAAAGTTCAAACGTAAGGCAATTTCATCCATTTCTAAGCCGTCAAAGTAAAACAATTGCAAAATATCTCTACAAGCATCTGATAACATATTTACATATTTGGCAATAATGGCAGTATTTTCATTTTCAATTTCACTATTGGTTGCTTCGGATTCAAAAGTATTCCAATCACCTTCGGATTGCATTCTCTTATTTTTCCGAAGAGATTTTAGCCATAAGTTTTTTGCAATGCTGAAAATATAGGTATCCATTTTTGCGCTTAATTTGAATTCCTTATTTTGAACTTGTTGCCAAACGACGATAATCGCTTCCTGCAAAACATCATCGGCATCCGCATCCGAGCCATTATTTTTACGAATCAGGCTTCGAATATTTTTTCGATTCCTGTCATATAAAATGCTGAGCATCTTCATTTCTCCTTGACGTATGCGCATCAGGATATCTTGGTCAGAAAATGAATTAGCTTTTGGCATTCAATTAGTTATACGCTTAATACCGATTTAATAAAAAATGTAAATGACAATTTTTGAAACGGCACGCAATTTGCCAAGCCTTAAATTGTTAATCAAAATTTTTACAAAGATATGGAGAAACTAAAAAGATTTTTACTACTTGTTTTTGTAGCAGCCTTGGGTGGAGTAATTAGTTTGATTGCGTCGAACTTTTTGCCGGATAATAAATCTCATGCCTGGTTTGGTACACCTTTAAATGTTAAAACGGCCGGCTACGATATAAAAACAATAACGGTCCCTACATTTGATTTTGCCGATGTTTCTGAGGCAGTTACACCAACTGTAGTGTATATCAAAACTAAAATTACTGAAAAAAACAGTGATGGTCAGGAAGCGCAACCTAGGAATCCGTTTGATGATTTATTTGGAAGTCCTTTCGGTTTCCGTGCACCGCAACAAGGCCCACAAGAAGCCAGTGGTTCCGGTGTGATTATTTCAGACAAGGGGTATATTGTTACCAATAACCATGTGGTTAAAGATGCCTCAGAAATAGAAGTAGTGCTGAATGATAAAAGGGCTTATAAAGCTGATGTCATAGGTAAGGATCCGAATACGGATATTGCCTTAATAAAAATAAATGCTGATGGATTAAGCCCGGTGAAATACGGTAATTCTGACAATTTGCGTGTAGGCGAGTGGGTATTGGCGGTTGGAAATCCATTTAATTTAACTTCTACTGTTACGGCGGGCATTGTCAGTGCCAAAGGAAGAAGTTTGAATCTTTTGGGTAGAGGAACCTCTATAGAATCCTTTATCCAAACGGATGCAGCAGTCAATCCTGGCAATAGTGGGGGAGCTTTAATTAATTCCAAAGGGGAATTAATTGGAATTAATACTGCTATTGCTTCACAAACAGGTTCTTATGCCGGTTATTCCTTTGCAGTACCTATTAATATTGTTAATAAGGTAGTGAATGATTTAATGGAATTCGGTGAAGTGCAAAGAGGATTTTTAGGGGTAAATATTAAAGACGTAGATTATAAGCTTGCCGAAGAAAAGGAATTGAAAAGCACTAAAGGAGTCTATGTAGAAGCCTTAACTGAAAAAGGCGCTGCGGAAGCCGCCGGCATTAAAAAAGGTGATGTGATTGTAAAAGTAGACGGACATGAAGTAAACAGTGTGCCTACGCTTCAAGAAAATATTGGCAGACATAAACCGGGCGATGAAGTAATCGTAACCGTAGAACGTGAGGGTAAAACCAAAGATTTAAGTGTAATCCTTAGAAACAAGGACGGAAAAACAGGTGTGGTTACTTCTGCCACCAAGGAATTGAAAAAAATGCTTGGTGCTGAATTTGAAACGGCCTCCGATGCTGATATGAAAAAACTTAAAGTTGGCAACGGAATAAGAGTGAAAAATATAGAAAAAGGAAAATTTAAAGAAGCCGGAATTCCATCTGGATTTGTCATCACCAGCATTGATAAAAACGGTGTATATTCTTCCAATGATGTGTACAGAATGTTGCAAAGTAAAAAAGGCGGCGTGATGGTAGAAGGATATTTACCTACCGGTGAACATAAATATTATGTTTTAGAATTAGACTGATAAATTAGACCAGAGTTATTTAGACAAGTTGCAGTTTTGTTTGTTAAAGGCCACCGAAAGGTGGCCTTTTTTATTGTAATTTTTTACGAATACTCATTCCGGTATTTATATCTTTAATGACCAAAACTATTTTATCAATAGTAGATTTATTATTTAAAATTATTTCTTTGCCATTGGAGTTTCCGTCTGCATTTTCCCATGAATATTCAAATTTCTCGAATTGGAAATACTTGCCCTTTGCAATAATATTTGCAGTAATTTTTGTTTTTGAATTGGGCAAATCTTCTTTTTGAATATTTACTTCATAAGGGAAAAAGTCTATCGTATAAACAATATATTGCGGACAAGTATGGCGTGGTACCCGCATGCCGGCAGGTAATTCCCCATTTCTCAACAGTGGAATTTCAACGCTTTTATTGGGTGATAAGTTTGCAAATATTTTAGTTGTTTCTGAAAAATTACCTTTAATAAATGTAGCACTAACATGATAATTTTGCACGTCCTTCATGACGTAATCCGAGCCCATCGGAATATATTTCCCCAGCTCTGTGCTGATATCATATAAATAATTATTGGCATCCAGATTTCCGAATAAATTATAAATTACTATATGTTTTCTTCCGGGGTTGTAATTATCTTTATCATTATCCAAAACGAAAATAAATGGAATTTCACTTTGCTTCATTTTGGTATCAGTAATGGCTATAAATTTGGAATGTTCATCCATACCATATTTTTGCCAATCGGCAATGCTAAATTGTGTACCTAATAATAATCTTTTATGATTACTGGTATCCGGATTTCGATAAAGAAAGTAAAATAATTTTTGTTCTGGGGTATGATCAACCGTGTATAAATATTTATTAAAATCGCGATTGATTTTTAGGTCCTTCCTCACATTATACATCGGCACGCCATTACCGCTTATCGGAATAAAGAAATCTGAATATTTTGAAAAAGTTGCATTGGCAATATTTTTATCATATTCAATATTTTGAACGGCCAAAAAAGTATTGTTTTTAATATTGCTTTCTCTGATATTGCTAAGTTCCAAATTTGAATAACCACCAATAAGGTAGTTGTTTTCTACCGTTATTCTTTTTAAGGTATCTTGAGTCATGGCAGCATATAATTGCATATTTACACCGTTGGATGAAAGCTTAGGGTCATTTAAATTAATATTGCGATAGCAATGATTGTTTCTTATAAAAATATCTTCCTTATTGGCATGCCCTCCCACATGGATATTGGGGTCGCATTTTTCATAGGTAATATTCGGGTCCGGATATTTAAACAAGACACCATTATTGAAGGTGATATTATTTTCAATAATAAAATTTTTGATGGTACCTTTTTTTCGATCGTTTAAAAATACCTTAATTCCTAATCCAAATTGATTGAATGCAATATTATTGTAATATTTTTTCCAGCGGCTTGTTTCATTAGCAGCGTAAATAGCATGTCCCCAACCTTCGGTTTTTGTAGAATAGCCATTATTAAACATCATGCAGCCTTGTACTTCTGATTCTTGATTGATCGAAAAATCACCGATAGCAACTTTGCCCATTCCGTAAACCACCATGTTTATTAATTTAATTCCTAAACCTTGCATAAGGATGCCGGTACCTTCCTTAAAAAAGGATAAGGTATCTTCTACCACATAGTTCTTCTGTCCTCTGTAAATATTAGAATGCGGGGTATTGGAGGTAGTAATTTCAATGCCCCAAAATGTAACATATTTCCCCTTGATGAGCAACATCTCCGTAGGAATAATATTATGAATATGTTTAAACGCTGCACAGTAAGAACATTCCCAGTATTTAAGTTTATCGAAAATAATATCCCCATCCAATATTACATTTCCTTCTTTCCAGGCACGGACAATGATCGGATGGGCAGAATCGCCTTCTAAATAGGAAGTATATTCCTGAGGAACGTCAAATTCAGTTTTATTTAATACATCACATTTTCTGATATTGCAACCAATGGTATCTCTAGGAGATAATTTTAATTTCTTTTTTTCAAAATAACCCATGTATCGACCTTCATGCACCCAAATAATGTCGCCCGGTTTTACCCAATTTTGGTTGGGTTGTTCAGGGTTTTTAGGATTAGATAAGGCAAATTCCAAACTCCATGGATGTTCCATGGTGCCTGTTCCCTGCTTCGACTCGTCATAAGGGGAATTATAGTTGTAGGCACTGCCATTTACGACTACATGCCATTCGGTAGCATTTGCATTTAAGAAAGTAAATAATAAAGGCAGTAAGAAAATAATACTCTTTTTCATTTTATTGTTTTTTATGGGCCGCTATATTTCTGATCAGGCCATTCCATCCGGTTCTTTTGATTGCCGAACCTTCAAATTGTTTAATAAATATTTCTTCAGTAATGTCTTCCCAGTCCTTGGCTTGCATATTTAGGAGGCCGTTTAAGGGTTTAAATCCGGGCTCTTTTCCGGGTTGAGCAAAGCGATTCCACGGACAAACATCTTGGCATACGTCGCAACCGAATATCCAATGATCTAATTGGTCTTTATAATTATCCGGTATCGCATTTTTCAATTCAATGGTAAAATAAGAAATACATTTACTGCCATCTACAATTTGGGGATGTACTATGGCATTGGTCGGACATGCATCTATACACCGTGTACAATTACCGCAATAATCTTTAACCGGCGCATCATAGTCCAATTCCAAATCAATAATTAATTCAGCAATAAAAAAATAGGAGCCATGAGCTTTAGTTATTAAATTACCGTTTTTGCCCATCCAACCTAAACCTGATTTTTTGGCCCATGCTTTATCCAATACCGGTGCGGAATCTACAAATGCTCTACCATTAATTTCACCTATTTGTTCTTCTAAGGTATTTAAAAATTCTTTTAGTTTTTTCTTAATTACCTTGTGATAATCTTTGCCGTAGGCATATTTTGAAATTTTGTAAACAGATGCTGAATTTTGTGTTTCCTCGGGAAAATAATTTAGTAGGAGGGATACTACTGATTTTGCACCATCCACCAATAATCGAGGATCCAATCTTTTATCAAAATTTTCTTGCATATAGCGCATTTCGCCATGCATATTTTTTTGGAGCCATTGTTCCAAAGGTTTGGCTTCTTCTTCTAAAAATCCTGCTTTTGCTATGCCGCAAAATGAAAAACCGAGACGTGCAGCCTCGGCTTTTATTATTTGAGTATGTTTTTCCTTTGGATTCAAAAATTTTATTCCGCTATAGTAAATAAATCATCCTTCCCACCCGGCTTATAAATAAGTCCCAAATGTTTATAGGCACGCTCAGTCGTTTCTCTTCCTCTTGGAGTTCTTTTTAAATAACCTTCCATAATTAAATAAGGTTCATATACTTCCTCTATCGTTCCCGCCTCTTCTCCTACAGCAGTGGCAATGGTAGTAATTCCTACCGGACCTCCACTAAATTTTTGTATGATGGCATTTAAAATTTTATTATCCATTTCATCCAAACCGCTTTCATCCACATTTAGGGCTTCGAGTGCATATTTGGCAATTTCCATATCAATGATGCCTTTGGCTTTTACTTGCGCAAAATCCCTAACTCTCCTCAGCAAGGCATTCGCAATTCTTGGTGTACCTCTGCTGCGTCTGGCAATTTCAAAGGAAGCTTTTGGATCTATGGCTACTTTCAATATGGCTGAGGAACGTTGGATAATGCTATCCAATAAATCAGCATTATAGTATTCCAAGCGCAGGTTAATACCAAATCTTGCCCTTAAAGGGGAGGTGAGTAAGCCGGCTCTTGTTGTAGCACCAACTAATGTAAATGGATTGAGTGCCAATTGCACCGTTCGTGCATTAGGCCCGCTTTCCAGCATAATGTCTATTTTACAATCTTCCATGGCAGAATATAAATATTCCTCCACTATGGGGTTGAGTCGGTGAATTTCATCAATAAATAAAATATCTCCTTTTTCCAGGTTCGTTAGCAAGCCGGCTAAGTTTCCGGGTTTATCCAATACCGGACCCGAGGTAACTTTTACATTGACGCCCATTTCATTGCCGATAATAAAGGCCAAAGTAGTTTTACCTAAGCCCGGAGGGCCATGGAGTAAAACATGGTCCAATGCCTCACCACGTTGCATGGCTGCATGGACAAATATTTTCAAATTGTCTATAATTTGTTGCTGTCCGCTAAAATCTGAAAATGCCTTCGGACGCAGTTCTTTCTCCTTATCTTTTTCAAGGGCTGAAAGAATATCGGTGACATGTACAGAAAATTCTTTATTTTCGCTCATAATTATGCCTTGACGGCTACTTGAGCACAAAATACGTGATTTTTTACTGATTGCTTAGCTTTCTTAAAAAATTTATATTTTTTGGTACAATTTGACAATTTAGAGTATATATTTAACAACTAATAAAAGCTAAGCTATGAAAAACATTATTGTTCCTATTGATTTCTCCCAAGATTCCATAAACGCACTGAATACTGCTATAAGCATTGCTAAAAAGGCAGAGGCTGAAATATTTTTAATTCATGTTAATAAATTAAAACAATTTGCCGGCTTTTTTTCCGGTCAACAAATCTCTGAGAACCCGGCTGATATAATGAATAATTTTACTGAGCTACTCTTAAACATAGATAATCAAGGTGTTAAAATTACATCTGATACCGTGGAAGGCAGGGTAGATACTGAAGTGGTTCGATTAGCAGAAGAAAAAGGCGCTTATCTTATTGTCATGGGTGCTCATGGTATTTCCGGTGAAAGACCTCATTGGGCAGGCAGTAATGCATTTAAGGTGGTGAGCCATGCCACATGTCCGGTTTTAACGGTACGTGGTGATGTGGAAGTTGGTAAAGTAATTAAGAAAATTGTTTTACCAATTGATACTGATTTATCTACTCGTCATAAAGTGCCTTTTGCCATTGAATTGGCTTTACTTTTCGGAGCAGAAATTTATGTCTTTGCAGCAAGCATGAGCCATTCTCAAGAATTTATTGCAAAGTCCGTCTCTTATGCTACCCAAGCAATGGAGTACATTGAATCATTTGGTGTTAAATGTCAAATGGAAGATGGCGTCGGCAATAATATTACTGATATGACCATTGATCATGCTCAAAAAGTTGGTGCAGATTTAATTGTTATTATGACTGAACAAGAGACTGCAATCTCGAATATTTTTGTGGGTCCCTATGCCGAACAAATGATTCATAAATCACGTATTCCGGTATTATCCATGCATAAAAATCCAAAATTAGATGGTGATTTTTCTATTATGTAAGAATTTAGAATTTCAAAAAAAACGCCTTCTGTAATAGAAGGCGTTTTTTTTGAGTTGTTATTTATTTAAACCTGCGGCCCATGCTTCAGTAGTGAGCACCTCTGCTTGTGCAGGAAATATTTTATTTACTAATACATGATGTACTTCCTCATCTCGATCGCCACAAGCATTGGAAAGTACGGTTATTTTGAAATCTTTATCTGCCGCTTCCCGCAGAGTACTCAATACCACTCCGCTCGTGGCCAAACCGGTAAGAATTAAATGTTCAATTTTCATCACGCGAAGCATAATTTCTAAATCTGAGCCGGCAAAGGCACTCACACGTTTTTTAGTGATAATATAATCATGCGCTTGAGGACTCACCTTAGGATGAATGGCAGTGCCGGGATCTGAGGCGGTAAATGCAAAACCGGAGCTTTTAAGTGTTTCAAATCGCTTATTGGTAGGACTAATTTCAGGCAAGCCTTCACGAAATCCTAATACTACATACATGACCGGAATATTTGCTTTTCTGGCGGCAGCAACTGCTTGCTCCAAATCATTCAAATATCCTTCATTATTGCCCATCATTTCCACGATACGGTTTTGAACGTCCATTACTAATAGAACGCTTTTGCTGGTGTTTGTCATATTTTAAATTTAAGTGATTATTGAATTTTTCCTTTTGTCTAAATAATGTTTTCTATACACGGGAAGTATAAACAATATAATTAGCATACAAGATACCAAGGCATAGGTAGCCATAATATGTAAGCCGGAATCATTGGCACCATGATTAAATTCATGCTTCAATCGGCTACCTGCTAAAATAGCTCCCAAATACCCGAGGGTTCGATATAAACCAAATGATATTCCTACCTGACCTTCCGGTGCCACCGCATAGAGCGTGGATTGATTGGCGGTGCTTAATAAACCTATAGCAGAACCTATCAAAATAGTGATGCCGGAAAATAAATATATCGTACTATCTGCACGGAGGAAAAATAATACAATAGAGGCGGTAAGAATAAAACTTGTTCCCGTTAGCAATTGAATAATATAGTTTCTTCTTCTGGAAATATATAAGCTGGTTAAAATGGCGGAAATGGATAATGGTAACATTAAAATACCCACTTGGGAAGGAGGAATATTTTTTGCTTGTTCTATCCATTGCGGTAAGCCATACACCACCAAATACAATATGAAATTAATAAATATTTGCCGCAGATAGGTAGTATTTAGCAATAAATTATTGGCCAGTAAGCGCACATTAATAAACGGCAATTGATGTTTTAATTCCAATTGGATTAATATTAGCAAGGAAGCAATTAATAAAGGTATTGATATGAGAAGATGATCCGGATACATTAAAGTTAAAAGAAGGATAAAAAGGAAAGCAGCAAAGCTTAATAATCCCAATGGATCCAGGTCAAAGAAGACCTTCTTAAAACTAATGTTTTTTTGTTGCATGTCTTTTTCGAAATCATGCTTTTTATGTGCAGACATTAATAATCCAATGATGGTAATAGGAATATTAACAAAGAAAATACCCTTCCATCCAAAATTTTCCACCAAGATTCCGCCCAAAAACGGACCTACCGCCATCATGGCTTGACCGGATGTGGCTATAATTCCTAAAATAATGCCAGGCACGCCTATATTCATAGATGCATAACGTTGCCTAATTAATGACATTCCCGATGGATAAGCAGCGGAGGAACCTAAGCCCAATAAAATTCTTGAAAGTACTAAACTTTCAAAATTCTTGGCAAATATTCCGATGAGAGCAGAAATAAAAATAATTACAAAACCAGTTATGTTTATTTTTCTGGCACTGAATACATCACAAAGCCTTCCCATTAATGGTTGGGCAATGGCGGAAGTTAAATACAATGGTACAATCAAAAGAGCTCCATTCCCTAAACTTTGATGAAAAGAATGGCATATACTTACAATAGAAGTGGCAAGCATTGTAGAATTTAGAGGATTTATCATATTCCCTAAAATCAATGGTGCCGTAAATCTAAAGGTACCTACTTCTTTTGGTGCAGCCATTTTATTTGGTTGGTAAAATTTGTAGCAATAACAAGGCTTTTTGAATGCATTCCTTTTCACTATTATTATAATGGGTTGCAATTTGATCGGACAGCCATTCCTCGCGTTCTAAACGAGAATTTTCAATTTTATCCAATCCTTTTTTAGAAAGCATGACCAGAATTTTACGCTTGTCAGTTTTGGAAGGCTTGCGTTTAACAAATTTTTGGGCTTCCAATTGGTTTAATAATTGAGAGGCAAACTGTGAAGATATATTTAAATGGATGCACAATTCGGACGGAGTTTGTTCTCCGTAAGTATGCAAAATCCCCAATAAATATTGTTCATTAATGGATAAACCAATGCTGCCAATTTTCTTGCGCAAACGTTTATTCATTTTTGTAATAAAATCACGAAGCTGATGTGCTAAGTCTTTATCTTTTTGTGCCATCATAAATAGTAAAGTTACTTTGCAAAGTTACTTTACTAAATGAATAAACCAAACTATTCCTGATTTATTTCAAAAAAAACCTCCGTTTGGTGTAAACGGAGGTTAATATTATTGTCATTATACGATTAAGGCCATACGCCCATAGTGGTATAAGAAGCGGCAATTTTAGTAATAGCACTGATAAATGCGGCTGTACGTAAATCCGGAATATTTTTATTTCCCAATTTTATAGCCGTAATTTCATGAAAAGCGTTGACCATAGTTTCTTCCAATCCACTATATACTAAGTCTTTTTCTTCAGCACCATGTATTAAAAGTTTTTTGTCTTTAGCATCTATGGATTTCCCGGTAAGTCTTTCAATGGTTTCAGTCATTCTGCGGAAATTTAATTCTTCCAAACGTTTCTCCATTCTACCAAAGCGAACGTGTGATAAATTTTTTAACCATTCAAAATAGGAAACAGTTACTCCGCCTGCGTTTAAATAAAGGTCAGGAACAATAATTACGCCTTTTAGTTGCAATATTTCCTCAGCTTCCTTGGTACATGGCCCATTAGCACCTTCACCGATTACTTTCGCTTTAATATTACTTGCATTTCCTGCATGGATTTGATTTTCCAAGGCAGCAGGAATTAAAATATCACAATCTAATTCTAATACAGCGGCAGAATTGCTAAAGTTTTCAGCACCCGGAAAATTAAGTATGCTTCCGGTTTTTTTGCGGAAGGCAAAAACTTCATCGATATCCAATCCATTTGGATTATAAATTCCGCCTTCCATTTCAGCAATACCAACAATTTTAGCTTTACCTTCTTTTTGACAGAAATAACCTGCATGGTATCCAACATTACCTAATCCTTGTAAAACGATGCGTTTACCTTCCATACCTAAGGAAAGGCCGGTTCCACTGATCAATTCTGCATGGTTTAGTGTTTCCCTTAAACCATAATAAATTCCTAAGCCGGTGGCTTCAGTTCTTCCTTGAATGCCGCCTTGACCCAGTGGTTTTCCGGTAACGCAAGCCAAAGCATCAGTTTCTTCATATTTAAATGCTGCATAGGTATCAGCAATCCAAGCCATTTCACGGCCACTGGTGCCATAATCCGGTGCCGGAACATCAATGCCCGGACCGATTAAATTCTTTTTTATAAGCTCTGTCGTATAACGACGTGTAATTTTTTCAAGCATTTCCACAGAATAATTTCTTGGATTGATGCATACGCCGCCTTTAGCGCCGCCGAATGGCACATCTACCACAGCACATTTAAAGGTCATTAAAGTTGCTAATGCCTTTACTTCTTCAATATCTACGGTATCAGCAAATCGAATTCCTCCTTTGGCAGGAAGTTTATGATGGCTGTGTTGAACTCTAATGCCTTGAATTACTTCAATTTTATCCCCATTTTTTACAGGGAAATGCATTTCATAAATGCTATTGGCAGTTTTAATTTGTTCCAATAATCCGTCGGATAAATTGGTGAAAGCGGCAGCTTTATCGTAATAGAAGTGTACATCGGCTAAGAACTTAGCCCCTTGATTTTCAGTGTGACTCATTTTTATCTTTGCTTTTGAAATCGCGTGTAAAATTAAGTTGTTTTTCTTGATTTGGATAGAAAATATAAGAATTTTAATATTTCAGCTTGTTTTCAAATCTTTGGGAATTAAATAAAGAATTCCCCTTCAGAATAAGGATACATTTTCATGTATTCCTCTTTGGCCATAAAGTATAATTTTTCTCTAAAAGTAGCCATATTGAAATTTAAACTGGCAGAAATAAAAATCATATCCGGGTATTGTTCCTTCATCATTTTTTCCAAATAATTTGATTTATCCTCCAAAGTTTCAATTTCCAGGTCCACATCTTCTTTTATTACGTATTTATCAATTTTATTAAAAACGATTAAAGTACGTTTGTTCTCAACACCCAGTTCTTTGAGGGTTTCATTAACCACTGCAATTTGATTTAGAAATTCAGGATGAGAAATATCTACAATATGCAATAATAAATCTGCTTCCCTTACCTCATCAAGTGTTGATTTAAAGCTTTCCACCAAAGTATGCGGGAGTTTTCTGATAAAACCTACCGTATCCGAAAGTAAAAATGGCAGATTATTAATAACTACTTTCCTGATAGTGGTATCCAAGGTTGCAAAAAGCTTATTTTCTGCCAATACCGCAGCATCACTTAATTTATTCATTAAAGTAGATTTACCGGCATTGGTATAGCCCACTAAGGCAATTCTGATTTTTTCCGCTCTGGCTTTTCTGCGAGTTATATTTTGCCGATCGATCAGCTCTAATTTATCTTTGAGTAATTTAATTTTAGTACGAATAATCCGGCGGTCCGTTTCAATTTCTTTTTCACCCGGACCCTTCATGCCGATGCCCCCTTTTTGCCGGCTTAAATGCGTCCACATTCGTGTTAATCGAGGAAGCAAATATTCGCATTGCGCCAATTCTACCTGTGTTTTGGCTTGTGCGGTTTGCGCTCTTTTAGCAAATATGTCTAAAATCAAATTGGTACGATCAATAATTTTACATTCAATTATTTGTTCAATATTTTTGATTTGGGAAGGGGATAGTTCATCATCAAAAATGACTAAGTCAGCATTTGCGAATTCGGCATATTTTTTAATTTCATCTAACTTACCGGGCCCTACAAAAAATTTAGAATGCTTCTGCTGCATATTTTGTGTAAAACGTTTGATGGTGGTAGCGCCGGCGGTGCTCGCTAAAAACTCGAGTTCATCCAGATGCTCCTGAGTGAGTAACATGGTTTCCTCCGGGAGTGTAACTCCTACCAGAATAGCAGATTCAGTTGTTTTGATATCGATTTATTTAAATTAAGTAACGTGCAAAAATACGCAACAACTATAAAATCCTTCCGAATACCTCATTAATTTTATAATTTATTACCCGTTTTTTTTGTAAAATTGCACAATATTTGTATTTGAATAGAAATTATGAAAGTAATTGATCATTTAAAGAATGCTAAGAAAACCTTATTTTCTTTTGAAATTCTTCCTCCTTTGAAAGGAAAAAGTATTGATTCTATTTATGAGGGCATAGACCCTTTAATGGAATTTGAGCCTTCTTTTATTGATGTTACCTATCATCGTCAAGAATACGTATATAAAAAGCATTCCAACGGTTTGCTGGAAAAGGTCAGTGTTCGTAAAAGACCGGGAACCGTAGGCATTTGTGCGGCAATTATAAATAAATACGGGGTAGATGCTGTGCCACATCTTATATGCGGCGGCTTTTCTAAAGAGGAAACCGAAAATGCTTTAATTGATTTACAATTTTTAGGCATTCATAACGCCTTATTACTAAGAGGTGATGCCATTAAAACAGAAGCTAATTTTGAACCTGAACCCGGTGGTCATGCTTATGCTATCGATTTATTGAAACAAGTAGTGAACATGAATAATGGCATTTACTTGGATGAAGAGCTCAATCATGTAGCACCAACAAATTTTTGTATCGGAGTAGCCGGATATCCTGAAAAACATTTTGAAGCTCCGAATATGGATATGGATTTAAAATATTTAAAGATGAAAGTGGATGCCGGTGCCGATTATATCGTTACTCAAATGTTTTTTGATAATAAAAAGTTTTTTGAATTTGTTAATAAATGCCGCGAAATTGGAATTAACGTTCCAATTATTCCGGGACTTAAAACATTAACTTCAAAAAATCAATTAAATATTTTACCAAGCATATTCCACATCGATATTCCTCAGGCGCTGACGGAAGCTGCCATTGCTTGCAAGGATGATAAGCAAGTAAAACAAGTAGGGATAGAGTGGGGGATAGAACAAACCAAGGAATTAATAAAAATGGGTGTACCTTCTATTCATTTTTATACCATGGGAAAATCAGAAGCTACCAAGACTATTGCCAAAGCCACCTTTTAATATTTCCATGGCATGATTGGCATTGTAAAAAAATCAACCGGAAGTTCTTATGAACTGTGGGATGAAAACTACAATGTGCTAAATGCAAGTTTAAAAGGTAAATTCAAAATGGATGGGATTAAAAGTACCAATCCAATTGCCGTAGGTGATAAAGTATCTTATACCTGGGATGAACAACATCAAATAGCAATAATTGATCAATTATTTTCGAGAAAAAATTATATTATTCGCAAATCGAATAATTTATCCAAGCAAACCCATATAATCGCATCGAATATAGATTTAATGGTCATTGTGGCCACGATAACTTCACCGCGAACTTCCCAAGGTTTTATTGATCGATTATTAGTTACCGCCGAAGCTTATGGCATTGATCCTTTAATTGTTTTTAACAAAAAAGATATTTTGGATGCAGATGATGAGGTTATTTTGCAAAGAAATATAAATATGTATGCCGGAATTCCTTATCCAACTATTATAGTATCAGCACTTAATGGCGAAGGAATGGCAATGTTAAAGGAATTATTACAACATAAAATTACTTTATTTACCGGTCATTCCGGAGCTGGTAAATCAACCTTAATAAATAAATTAAACCCTGAATTAAATATTAAGTCTAATAGTATATCTACTTATTCAGATAAAGGAAAACATACCACTACATTCGCAGAAATGTATAAAATAAATAAAGACACCTTTTTAATAGATACCCCGGGGATCAAAGAGTTCGGAATAGTAGATATATCCAAGGAGGAATTAGGGCAATATTTCCCTGAAATAAATGCATTAAGGAATGCTTGTAAATTTAATAATTGTCTTCACATCAACGAACCCGGTTGCGCCGTAATTTCTGCATTAAATAATAAGCTCATTAATTCAAATCGATATCACAGTTATATGAGCATTTTAAAAAATGAAGATACGCATCATTGATATAAATCAATTGATAATTAAAATATTAACTGTACGTACATTTAATACTATTTTTTTTTAAATTTGTATAACTATTCGACATTAAATATAAAGAAAGATGAGCAATTCACAAGTAAGAGAAGTTATCAGCCTATTGGAAAGCAAGAGGGCTGAGTATGAGCAAAGCTTAAGAGCTTTAGAACAAACCATTCATATATTGAAAGGTAATACAGGTACCGCACCTAAATTTTCAAGTTCAATTAGTGAATTTGTAAATTTACCCCAACGTACCGGTAAAAGAGGCCGTCCAAGAAAATTTCCGATTTCCGATACCCCTTCAGTGCCTAAAGTACCCGGTAAAAGAGGTCGTCCAAGATTAGACCCATCCATGGCACGTCCCGTTAAAACAAAGAAAATTACTGTTAATGATAAGTTATTACTTATTCTAAGAGGTGAAAACAGATTTTTGCACAGTAGAGAAATCGTAGATATTTATAGCAGTCGCTATCCTGAAAAATATGAAGATAGAGATCGTTTGGCGCGTCAACTTTCAGCGATGCTTTCCATTATGAGACGCGATGGAAAAATTGTGAATTGGCAAATTGGTAATTCATTAAAATATACCTTCTGGGGCTTTCAAGAATGGCTTAATGAAGATGGTAATATTAAAACGAATTTCATGTATAAAATTAGATAATTTAATTAATCTCATACCAAAGGGCTGGCATTGCGTCAGCCCTTTTTTGTTTTCGTTAAGGTTTAACATTTAAAAAAACGTAATTTTGATGCATAAATAGCGCAAATATGAAAAGGAAAGATGGATTACAAAAGTTAGAATATTTAATTAAAGAATTAAATGATACGCATAGCCGATTACAAATGGCAAATCCTGAATTGCAAGCCATTGAAGCGGCATTATTAAATCAACAGATTCTGCATCTTTACGGACATATTCAGCAAGTGATTCCAAGCTTATCAGAGCCGGTCAAATCTGACCAATTAAAGCCTATCGTGAAGGAAGCAAAAGTACAAGCACCGGAAGCACCCGTAAAACCTAGTGTTTCCCCAGATGCCGAGCGTAAAAAAGCACTCTTAAAAAACAATATTAAACCTGCTGAAAATAATACCGCTGAAATTAAGGTAACAGAAGAAATTATTGAAATTCCATCAAAGACAATCATTGAAAAAGTTGAGGAAGTTCAAATTAAAAATGAAGTAGTACCCATAGAAGAGGTACCAAATACAATTCATCCCGTAAAGGAAACCTTTGCTTCCGCTAGCGAACAATCCCTGCATGAAAAATTAGGGATTAAAAATGAACCTTCTTTAAACGAGAAATTTTCTTCTCTTCAAAATAAACAAAGCCTATCTGATAAATTAAAATTAAGTCCGATAAAAGACTTAAAAGCAGCCATAGGTTTAAACCAGAAAGTAACCTTTATCAATGTATTGTTTAAAGGCTCTGATAAGGAATTTAAAAATGCTATTGGAACGATTAATAATTTCAATAATTTATCGGAAGCAAAAATTTATATCCAATCCAATCTGGCGAATAAATTTCAATGGGACGATAATAATGAAATGGTAGTAGAATTTATGCAATTGGTACAACGTCGATTTATTTAGTCGTCGAATAACAACCGGGATATCGAGTTGACCAATTTTTGCCCTCTATATCCTGAATTAGGTAGCTTTGCATAGCGGCCGGCAAAGAACTCAAATTCGTCCAACCTTTATTAAGGATTAATGAACCGCTTCCTAAGTGATAATCTTCATTATACAGATTGCTATAGCCCGGATCAATATTTACGGTATTCGGACCGTTAAAGGTATAAGACTTCGATTTAAAAACACATCCTTTAAATGCTACCGAATCATGCAAGGAATCCACTAAATCGACTCCGGTTTCATCATCTAAAGTTCCGGAGGAAATTAAATTAAAACCATGAAAATTGAGAGGTGCCGCTACTTGTATATTATTAGTTAAACTGATAGGCTGGTCCGTTAAATAAAAGGTCATGGATTGCCGATCAAAAATAGAGTTTAAGTTATCAAAAGTACAATGCGCTACATGGTAAGTTCCGCCATCTGCAATAAATGCTTGCTTACCCGTATTGTAAATTAATGTATTATCCATATCCATGGCACTATTAAGTCCGAGATAACCGAAATTTGACATATTTCGAATAATACATTTATGAATTTTTAATTTAGGATTTCCATCCTTTTTATCCGATTTGTACAACGCATCATAAATGCCAAAGCTGGCATTTTGGATGATGGCATAATTAATTTCATTCCCATAGCTGGTATCTGCAAAAAATATTCCCTGCCATTGGCCCGGGCCTTTGGAATAAGTAGGATCATGTTCCAATCGATCGCCTTGAAATATTACCGGATTATTTACATCGCCATTTACTTTTAATGAACCCCCTACCAACAGAGTACCACCGGCATGAAAATACAATTTAGTACCCTTCCCAATAGTGAGGGTATAATTAACCGGAACGGTTACGGTATCCATTATTACATATGGCTTGGTATTATCCATGGGTGTGGTCAATAGCTGCTTATTTAAATAAATAGCATTTTGTCCCCAAGCCTGAAGATTGACATATTGTTTATTTCCATTGGTTTCAAACAATATGGAATCCTTTACAATAAACGGATTATTGGTATTAGAACCATCAAGCGTTACTTCTACAAAAACATACATACTATCCCCGCCGGCCAATTCCTTTCCGGGGAAATAGGTGCCGGGCTTGCCATCCACGTTTATTCTAAAGTACGAATTACTACCGCCTGCTAGGGTAATATTCGTACGTACACCATTGGGATTGGTATTTTTAACTTTAAAATTATAAGTAGCTGAACCCATTTTTGTAAAAACAGTATCAAACTGAACCAATGTTTTATTAAACCAAAGTTTTGCACTGGAGGAGCTGGTAAAGACATCTGCTTTCCTACAGGAAGTTCCCAGCCCGAATAGTAGGGCCATTCCTAATACAATTGCTCCAATTGATTTCATATAAGGGCAAATTTAGGTTGCAAACGCTATAGTTGCAATATTTATTTCAATTCCTTTACAAGAATTTAGTAAGGCTTGTGCGCAACTCTCCAAAGTTGCTCCTGTGGTAACTACATCATCGACCAATAATATTTTTTTGCCTGCTAATTGCTCCGATAGGTGGATTTCAAAAATATCCGCTACGTTTTCCCATCGGGCAATCCTGGATTTCTTGGTTTGGGTTTCTGATGCCCGTCTCCTGATTAAATGATGTTTAAATAAGGGTTTATCCATGGCCATGGATAGGCCTATGGCGAAACTTTCACTTTGATTGTAACCTCTTTTGCGCAATTTGCTTTTGTGCAAAGGCACCGGAATAATCAGCTCCGACTGATTCCATTCCGTTTGCTCCTTGAGGATTTTACCATACATCTTTCCCAAATAGGCGCCTAATTCTTTTTGATTTTTATATTTTAAATGGTGCATCATATTTTGTACCATGCCATCTTTTGCAAAGTATAAAAATGAAGCAGCATTTTTAATGGGCACCCTACCATAAAAAATTTGATAGGTTGGATTCTGTAAATAAGTATGAAAATCTGTTTTAGGAAGACTGAAATTACAATGGAAACATAAAAATTTTTCTTGTCCATTCAGTGCTTTGCCGCAAGCAGTGCAACTAAGAGGATAAAATAAATTCAGTAGGTCGTGTGCGAGTTGTTTGAACATAAAAAATCCGGTATCATTTACTAAATGATACCGGAAATTAACGCTTTTTTTATTCTTATGATTGAATAAATATTTTTCTATATACAGAGCTTCCGTGCGTCGTCATTCTGATTAAATATATTCCGGTGGAAAAATTATCTAAATCAATATGTAAGGAATTTTCACCGGCCGGTCGTTGACCATAAAATAATTTTTGAAGGGTATTGCCATAAATATTACAAAGCTCAATTTCTAAGTTTTCTGAACTTGGTAAGCTATAATTCAAATTTATAAATTTACTGGCAGGGTTAGGGTAAATATTTAATCCTGAAATAACTTTTTCAGCTTCATTAATTCCGCTTACTACTTCAGATAAAATAAGCGAATCATTAAAAATATAATCACCTGCATTGGTACCGTCACCATCTGCTGCATTAGTGGCGGCATAAATATTTACAGCACCTGTGCCGGCAGCAGGAGCTTTCCAAGGCACTGACCAAGAACCTTTGCCTGTGGTGGCAATAGCAGTGCCCGCCCAAGTATGGGTGGCATGCAAACTATATACTTGAATATTTTGATCTCCTCCGGTGGATAATGCACCGATATGGGTATTGGTATAGCCTTTGTAAACAGTGGCCTCAAATCCCATTACCGTGCAACCTTTCTTGGTTTGCGTGATTTTAATTTTATAGGATTTACCCGGGGTATAGCTTTTAACCGGGGTTAAACTATCCATTAATTGTATAGTGATTTTTCCCTTGGTAGTATCATTCAAGGTATATGAATTATGGCAATTATCATAACAAGTATATCCATAATTTTGAGGAGCTCCGGTTCTTCCGGTAGGTGCTCCGTATATATTGGATTTTACAGAATAATTAATGCCAAATAAAACTACTAATAGTAAACATACGGCAATTGTAAATTTAATTTTCATACGCGAATTTTAGTTTGAAGATGTAAAATTAATTATTAATTGTGTAAAATTGTATAACTATGGCATAATCCATCCTTGTATCTTGTTAAAATCTTAGGTGGATTAAGGCTTAATAAATAGTATAATTCAAAAATTTTGGATAGCATTTTTATCGGTAAAAATTATACATTCTTGGTGTCAACAGATTCCACCAATACCCGACTCAAAGAATTACTAAAGTTGGAAAATGTCTTGGAAGGTACTGTTATCAGTGCCGGATTTCAAACCGATGGGAGAGGGCAAAGAGGGGCTACTTGGGAAAGCAAAGCCGATGAAAATATTTTACTTTCAATTTTATTACATCCAAAATTCTTGAGTATTCAACAACAGTTTTTATTGAGTCAGGCCATTGCAATAGCCGTGCAAAAATTTATAAATTATTATTTGAAAGATCAGGTAGTAAAAATAAAATGGCCCAATGATATATTTGTTGGAAATAAGAAAATTGCAGGAATGTTAATCGAAAATATTTTGGAAGCCAATTTTATCAAATATAGTATTGTAGGTATTGGTATAAACATTAAACAATTAGAAGTTCTGCCAACGGCTACCTCCTTAAAATTGGAATCAAATATGGAGTATGATCATAAGCAACTGGAAAAGGATTTATTTTATTTTATTGAGAAAGAATATTTATTACTTAGAAGTGGTGCTTATGCTATTATTAAAGAAACATATTTAAATTCCTTGCTCGGATTTAATGAAGTCAGGAAATTCTACATAACACAATCAGAGCAGGAAATGCTTGGTAAAATCTTAGGCGTATTAGATAATGGTATGCTTACGATTAAAGATGACTCCTCCGGTATTCATCATACTTTTGACCTGAAGGAAATCAAATTTCTTTAAGCATCTATTTTCCCCAATTTTCCAATTCTTGTTCATCCCAAATACTTGGAAAAAATACCCTTCTTTGAATCTTTGGCGGCAAATAACTTTCCCAATTCGTACCCCCAGTGGCTGCAATGGCTTTTCCCGGTTTGGCCAGGTAACGACCGGCAGATTTAAGATGTACATTCGGCCAATGTACATTTACTAAGCCGTCATATTCTTTTAAGGCCGCCAACAAAGCAGGATTGCTTTGCTCATCAGCTGATAAGGACTTAAATTTAGCATATAAATTATGTCCCTCATGGTGCTTAGCTAATGAGGTTAGTTGCTCTTTATATTTTTCTTCAAACCTGCGCAAGGTTAAAGTTTTCTTTCCGCTTGCAGCATCGGTAGCTCCTTTCTTCCAATAAATAAATTCATATTGCTCGGAAGAATTTTTAACTGCACATTCGCTCCTGAACGGATGCTCCACCAAATTTATCATATCAGTACTGGCTATTTCAATCATTCTGTATTGTACTGATTGAAATCCACTGGCCGGCAATAAGGATAAACGGAATTTTAAAAATTGCTCAGGTGCCATGCCGTTCACCATAATTTCAAAAGAATGGGTCAGGTTGGTGAAGTAGGCAATTAGTCTTTTTAATTTAGCCGTAAAATATACTGCATCCAATTTCGGATGCTTTAAAATTTGGTCAATTTCTAGAAGACTTAATTTAAAATACAGTTCAGTAATTTGATGGTAAATGATGAAAATATTTTCATCGGGAATATCCGTTCTGGGATGCTGTAAATTTATTAATGCTTCCAAATGAATATAATCCCAATAATCCAGATAATTATTATATACCAATCCCTCCAAATAGGTTTCCATTTGTTGACCTTCCATTTGGTATTTTTCTTCCAGTCTTTGGAGTAATTCTTGTATTTTAGGAGTAATTTCCATACTGATGAACTTAAAATGGTGAAATGAAATCGTTGAAGTTTATCCCTTTAAAATCCTTGGGAGATAAAATGGGATGTTCTATGCCCCATTCTATATTTAAATCAGGGTCATTCCATTGAATACTTCTTTCGGCACTGGGTTCATAAAAGGAAGTGCATTTATAATTGAAAATCGTATCCTCTATTGCATAAAAACCATGTGCAAATCCTAATGGTACATACATTTGAACAATTTCCTCATGGCTCAATAATATGCTGTATGATTTTCCAAAACTTGGGGAATTTTTTCGAATATCCACCACTACATCCAAGGCACGTCCATGGAGTACTTGTACCAATTTGCCTTGACCATGGGGAGGGACTTGAAAATGCAGCCCCCTAACAGTGTTTTTTACAGAAAAAGACCTGTTTTCTTGTACAAAATGAGATGGAAGCCCTTCTTTTTGCCAGGTAGACTCATTAAAAGACTCATAAAAATGACCCCTATGGTCCGCATATATTTTAGGACGGACTAAAACCAATCCTTCTAAGGGCGTGTGTTCTACTATCAAAGTCATACGGCAAAGATATTCTAAAAATATGGAAGAATTTTTAAGTTACATGGTAAAAGGTATTGCTAATATCTTTAAGTTTGTAGTTCAAATGCAAATTTTTACAAAACAAGGTTAAATAAGTATGAAAAAGTTTTTATTTCTAGCATTATTCCTGCCTTTCGCCACCATGGCACAGGATGCTGCAAGAGGGGTCGGTAAAGCGGCAGTCCTCACAAATCCAAGCAAACAATTGAAATATACCCTTCCAAGTGCGGTAGGTTCTATTTTTTCTCCGGTGCGTATGAACAAGGCAACATTAAATGCGGTTTATACGGAAACTGCGTTTACCACAACTTATGATGTTCAATGCCAGGCTTCCATGTCTCGCAGATTGGTACTTCATAAAAATGGTACCGTTGGTACAACGGCTATGTTCTCTAAGGGAATAAATTCCTTTAATGACCGTGGTTCAGTGTATAATTATTATGATGGTACTAGTTTTACCGGTGGTTCTCATGTTAATAAAAGAATTGAAACTTACCGTACCGGATATCCTGCTATTTGCAGCATTATGGATGGGGGTAAAGAAAAAGACCTTATTGTTAGTCACTTTGCTTCTGCTTCCAGTACCGATTCTGCCGGTGGTATTTTTGTTTTAATTAATGATTCAGCCGGATCCAGCAATTTCTCTGAAACGCATATCTCCTTCCCTTATGGTCCACTTTGGCCTAAGGTAGCTGCCAGTGGCGACTATGTGCACATCATTGGTAATTATTTTAACTTTAATAACCTTACTAAAGATACCGTTTTCAAAAATGGTGTTCGTCAACCTTTAGTATATTACCGTTACCGTATCAGCACCAAAACTTTTGATGTAAATGGGGTAGCGCTTCCGGGTTATGATAATACTCGTTATGCACAAGGTTCTAACGATGCTTATGCTATTGATGCTCAAGATAGCCACGTAGTAATTGTGGCCGGTGGTACTAATAATGATGTAGCATTTTGGAAATCAGCAGATAATGGTAATAACTGGGCTAAAACTATCGTGGATACCTTCCCGTATGCTCCTTATGATTTAGTAAAAGACGTAGATACTTTCAGTGCTTGGACCAGAGGTAATGACGGTTCCGTAACTTGTATCTTAGATAAAAATAATAATGTTCACGTGGCTTATGGATTAATGTACACCAGAAATCCTATTGCCGGTGATACTAACTACTATTTGATTTTACAATCTGATAGAATTGTATATTATGATGAAATCAATGCACAAAAAATATATGTAGCATCTACCCCTGGTGATACCTCTATTCACTTATTTAACGGTGATTATAATTCTACGCCGGGTAATCCTTATACTACTGCTGCAGGTGCTGCCCGTTATGGAAATAGCGGTACCAGTACTTGGCCTTCCTTTAGTATTGATGATTCAGGATACATTTATATGATTTATTCTGCACCTTATAGAAGTGCTGATATTTATACCAAAGATCAAAATTATAGACATATTTTTTACAGATTTACCAAAGATGGCAAAAATTGGAGCAATCAAATTGGTGACCTTAGCTTAAATGCGCTTGGTAATTCTGATAATAATCCAATGGAAGACGTGTTTGGTAGTATTGCTCGTAAAGCGGACGGTAATGTTTACATTACTTGGCAAAGAGATCCTGAGCCGGGTACTTATTTAGATAATAAAGATCCGGACGGTCCTAATGAAATTGATTTCGCTGTTATTCCAGTGGATGAAATGAAGGCTTTTGATTTCCATACCGGAATTAGCCCTCAAGTGGCTGCTAATTTCAAATTAGGTGCCGGCTATCCAAACCCAACCAGATCTTCTATGAATGTACCTATTACCTTAATTAAAGGTGATCGTGTAAGTCTTAAAGTAACTGATATGTTGGGTAGAGCTATTTATTCCAATAATTTTGGTATGCTGCCTGCAGGCAATAGTACTTTAAGTTTTGATGTCAGCGCATTTGGTAAAGGTGTTTATTTTTACACTATTACAGTTGGTGAAAATTCACTTACTCAAAAAGCAATTGTAGAATAATTTAACTTATTAATAAGATTTAGGCCCGGCCCGCGGTACAATGAGTAC